>JANMQB010000533.1:0-4405 GCA_031370155.1 Hyphomicrobiales bacterium
CTGCGCCCGGCCATGAAGCGGGGCCAAGTCAAGCTCGAGACTTTTGCCTTCGCGCGCCGCATCCTGCTGGAGGGTAAACGCGCCGTGGGCGTCGAAAATGACGTGGGCGGCGAAGTGACATCGGCAAGGGCGCGGCGCGACATCGTTCTTGCCGCCTCCAGCATCAATTCGCCGAAGCTCCTGCAATTGTCCGGCATCGGCGCGCCCGAAACCCTGCAGGCCGCGGGTATCCAAGTCGAACACGCGCTGCCCGGGGTTGGCGAAAACCTGCACGACCACCTGGAAATCTACTTCCAGCTCATATCCAAGGTGCCGGTGACGCTCTATTCCAAGCTCAATCTCGCCTCGAAGGGCTTGATCGGGCTGCAATGGCTGCTTTTCGGTACCGGCCTCGGCGCCACCAATCACTTCGAGTCCTGCGGCTTCATCCGCTCCAAGGCCGGCATCGAATATCCCGATATCCAGTATCATTTCCTGCCCGCCGCCATGCGCTACGACGGCAGATCGGCTTTCCCCAATCATGGCTTCCAGGCTCATGTCGGTCCCATGCGCACCAAATCGCGCGGGCATGTCCGTGTGCGGAGCAACGATCCGAAAGAACCGCCGAGCATCCTGTTCAATTATATGTCGCACCCCGACGACTGGGAGGAATTCCGCGCCTGCATCAGGCTCACCCGCGAGCTGTTCCGCCAGCCCGCCATGCAGAAATATGCCGGCGCCGAAATCCAGCCGGGCAAGGATGTCGAGACTGACGAGCAGATCGACGATTTCATCCGCCGCCACTGCGAGAGCGCCTATCACCCTTGCGGCACCTGCAAGATGGGTGCGGCTTCCGATCCGATGGCCGTCGTCGACCGCGATTGCAAGGTGATCGGCATCGAGGCGCTGCGCGTGGCCGATTCATCGATCATGCCGCAGGTGACCAACGGCAATCTCAACGCGCCGACTCTGATGATCGGCGAAAAGGCTTCCGACCACATCCTCGGCCGCGACCCCCTGCCGCCGTCCAACCTGGAGCCGTGGATCAATCCTAACTGGAAGTCCGGCCAGCGTTAGGGCGAGATTATTTCAAGATGAATTATTGAGCGACTTTTCCCTCCCCACAAGGAAGGACTAGTCGAGCGGTTCGGAATCGAGCCTGGCCGTGGGCATTGGGCGGGCCGGCGGGATGCAGCGGATTTTGACGTAAGAATTTTCAAGGTTATAGGCGAGAGACGTTTCGGCGAGATAGGCCTGGCCGTGGAGGCCACAGGTCATCAGGTTGGCGGCGACCGGACCTCTGATCACGTGCATCGCCGTAGTCTTCTGGCACTCGGCTTGCGTCAGGCTGGCCGCGCAAATGAGAATGAGTACGTCAAACATGGGGGACCTCCTTGGCGTCTGCGCCGGTAGTTGCTGCTGGGTGTAACCTCAGCCCCAAGTTGTGTCCAGTTATGGTACGCCCGTCGTAAGAAGAGTTCGTTGCTAAACATGGTCCAATTCTACTGTTAGCAATTTTGTGCAATGCAAAACGAAGCAACGATCATGCCGGTCAAATGCGCGGAAACTAATACCTTGTAATATTTACAAAATGCCGAACTAAGAGAAACTCGTTACAGCCATGTGCATTTACATTGTGCAACGCACCAAAATTTTGCATGAAAATTTATCACTGTGACATTCCCACGCCGAGGCGCGCTCGGCTTGGCTTTTCTTATCCGACATCCACCCGATGTTCGGCTAGGGCAATTGCACCCGGTCGCGGGCGGCGTTGTAGTGCCAGTATTCGATGTCGAGATCGGCCTTGGAGTGGGAATTGCCGGTATGCTGGCGCTTGCCCTCCTCGTCGAGATAGCCCACCGAGACATTGATCCAGAACTGGAACTCGCCCACCGCATAGCGGTAGATGTTGTTGCGCAACTGGCCGCCGAAATTCTCGCGCACCCGCCCCAGCCGGCACACGGTGATCGCCAGCATGACCGGGTTGTTGCCCGACTGCTCCCAGATCAGGTCGTCGCCCCGAAATGAGCTGAAATCGTCGCTGGAGAACTCGAAGCCGGTGATCTTCTGCACTTGCTTCAGTGTCCGGTAGGCGTGGCTGTGGAAATCGCCGAGCATGGTGAGATGCGGCGACCAGCGCAGCACCACTTCGTTCTTCAAGAGCGCCGCCTCGTTGTTGGGCAGCACGCTGTCGATGCCGCGGCTCGAAGAAATGCTCAAGCTGGTGCGGTCGAGATAAATGATTATGTGGCCGCCTTCCTGCTTCTTGAAGCCCCAGACATAGCCCAGCGTTTCCACCGGCTGCCATTTCCGCTTCTGCCGTTTGCCGTAGCAATAGGCCTCGACAGCGGCGAGCGTCATCGCCTCGAGCAATTGCGCCGACATGCGCACGGTGAAATGATGCAGTCCGGTGCGATCGTGGTTCATCTCGGGGCCTGGCCCATCGCCTCTTGCAGAAAGATTTCGCGGAGCTTGCGGGTCACCGGCCCCGGCTGGCCGCCGCCGATGCGGCGGCCGTCGATCTCGGTGACCGGAAGCACGAAGTTGGAGGCGCTGGTGAGAAACGCCTCATCGGCGCCGTAGGCCTCGCCGGCACTGAAAGCCCGCTCCTCGATTTCGACACCATGCTCCCTGGCGAGCCGGAACAGCGAGCGCCTGGTGCAGCCCGCCAGAATGCGGTTGGAAAGGCCGCGGGTTGTGACCTTGCCGTCCTTGACGATATAGGCGTTGGATGAGGTTCCCTCGGTCACCATGCCATCCTCGATCATCCAGGCTTCGAAGGCGCCCGCCTCGTGGGCCGCCTGCTTGCCGAGCACCGGCGCCAGCAGCATCACCGACTTTATATCGCGCCTGGCCCATCGGATGTCCGGAACCGTGATAACCTTAACGCCCGTCACCGCGTCGGGATTGTCGATCAGGTTCTTCTCCTGGGTGAAACCGACAAGCGTCGGCTTCGCCTCCTTGGGAAACTTGAAATCCCGGTCGGCGGCGCCGCGCGTCACCTGCATATAGACCCAGCCCTGATCGAGCTTGTTCCGCTTGATCAGTTCGAGATGCATGGTTTTGAGATCGTCCTTGCCGCACGGCCAGCCCAAGCGGATTTCCTGCAAGGACCGTTCCAGCCGTTCCATGTGCTGATCGTAATCGACCAAGTGGCCGCCGATAACCGCGGTCACTTCATAGACCCCGTCGGCGAACAGGAAGCCGCGGTCGAAGATCGAGATTTTCCCTTGATTTTCAGGCACATAATCGCCGTTCACATAGACGGTGCGGGGCATGGCTAGTCCTTGATGCTGTGGCGCAACGTAACCAGAATTCGCGGCCCGAATCCATGGGGGTTGTGGCAGCGCCGCCGCCCGGCTAGGACATGGCGATTGTCCACAGCAGCCAAGGAAATCATGCCGCTTAACGTTACGGAAGTCTCGATCACGGCCATGCTCCGGCGTGAACAATGCCCGACCGAACCGATGCGCTGAAGCCGGAGTAAATCCATGGCCCTTGTATTTCCCCAGCGCGGCGCCGAAGCCCGCGCTTTTCTCGATGCCAATCCCGATATCTCGAGCGTTCACGTCGTGTGGACCGATATCTGCGGCGTCGCCCGCGGCAAGATTTTGCGCCGCGACGAACTGGTGCCGGCCTGGCAGGACGGCCGCTTCATGCCGATCTCGGCGCTGGTTCTCGACGTGACCGGACAGGACGTGCCCGAAACCGGCCTCATCTTCGACGAGGGCGACCGCGACATGCTCATGTGGCCGGTGCCGGGAAGCCTGGTGCGTATTCCGTGGATGGAGGAGCCGGCCGCGCAATACGTTGCTTCGATCTCCGACCTCGACGGCACGCCGCATTTTTTCGATCCGCGCAGCGTCCTGGAGAAGATCGTCAACCGCTTCACCGGCGAATTGAACATGACCCCGGTTGGCGCGGTCGAGCTCGAGTTCTACCTGATGGACCGCGAGCAGGCGCTCGCCGGCAAGCCGATGCCGCCGAAGGCGCTGATCAACGAGTTCCGGCCGCAACACTACCAGGCCTATTACCTGCAGGACCTCGACGATTTCCAGCCGTTCTTCAAGGACCTCTACGCCTGTTGCGAGGCACAAAACCTGCCGGCATCAGTCTTGTGCTCACCGGACTTGTGCTGTTTATTCTTGCATTGAGACAAATGGAATTCTTCGAAGACGTACCAGCGCCTCCAATCATCGCCAGTATTTCCAGCGCGATCGAACCCGTTGAAGAATCGATTCCCATTCAACCTCCGGCAGAGGAAACAGGTGAACAACTGGAACAGCCAGTGGAAGAGATGGTTGAAGAGCCGGAACCTGAACCGGAGCCCATCCCCGAACCGGAACCGATGCCTGAACCCATGCCGGTCGTCGAACCGGCCGATGCTTCCCTGCCCGAAACTCCCGAAGGAACAGCCCCTTCGTCG
>JANMQB010000544.1:0-1725 GCA_031370155.1 Hyphomicrobiales bacterium
GCGCGCACCTTCGCCCCGCCAAGTACTATGCCAAGTGCGGTGGCCACCGCATTGAGGGTGACACCGGCGCAGGCGACCAGGGCCTGCAGCAACATGTCGCCCGAACACACCTGCAGGCCGGTGCCGCCGGTTGCCGGATGCAGTCCCGCCTCGACCATCGCCTTGGCGGTCGCCACCGAGCAGGTCAAGCCCTCGCCGATCGCCCCTTCGGCCTTGAGAGTGATCACGGCTGCCTCGGGCGCTTCGCGGTAGCGCGCCTTGAGCGGCGCTTGCAGGGATTTGAGTTGCTCGCTGTCCATGGCCTCGCTCCTTGCGCGGAAAACCCGCAGGCTATCACGAATCCTGCGGCCGGCGCATCGCGCTTGCATGGGTGATGAGGCTCAGGACACTCGCCGCCGCCATGAACCAGAAGACCGCGAAGGGCCAGCCGTCCTGCAACGATCCCACCAGCTGCGAGGCGGCGGCGCCGCAGGCCATCTGGGTGAAGCCGGACCAGCCGGCCGCCGCCCCGGTGATGCGCGGATCGACGCTGATGGCGCCGGCCGTGCCGTTGGGAATGGTGAGGCCGTTGCCGAAGGCGGCGACGGTCATCGGCAGGAACAGGGTGGCGGGCGACAGGAGGCCGCCGATGGCGGCGGCGAGGCAGAGCAGGCCGCCCACCAGCGTGAAGCAATTGCCCGCCAGCATCATGCGGTCGATGCCGGCCGCTTGCGTATAGCGGCCGGAGATGAAATTTCCCGCCATGTAGCCGGAGGACACGGTGATAAACCACGCGCCATATTCGAGCGGCGTGCGTTTGAGCACATCGACCATGATATGGGGGGCGCCGCCGAGGAAGGCGAAGAACACGCTGGAGGCGAAAGCCAGCGTCAGCGCATAGCCGCGAAACCGCGGGATGGCGATGAGGCGCAAAAAACCTTCAAGCATGCCGACGCCGGCGCCGGGCGCCGCCCGGTCGAGATGGGTCTCCGGCAATCGCGCCCAGGCGGCGGCAAGCACAGCGGCGCCGAGCATCGACAGCAGCCAGAAGCTGGCCCGCCAGCCGGCGAAAGTGTCGAGGAAGCCGCCCAGCACCGGCGCCACCATCGGCGCCACCACGAAGGCCATGGTGATATAGGAAATGACGCTCGCCGATTTTTCGCGGTCATGGACATCGCGCACCATGGCGCGGGCCAGCACGATGCCGGCCGCCCCGCCAAGCGCCTGGACGAGACGCGCGGCGATCAACAGCTCGATGGTGGGTGCCACGGCGGCCAGCAGGCTGGCGATCGCGAAAAGCGTCATGCCGCCGAGCAGCATGGGCCGGCGGCCATATCGGTCCGACAAGGGGCCGTAGAACAACTGGCAGACGGCCATGCCGATCAGGAACAGGGTGAGCGTGAGTTGGGCCACGCCGTAGGAAATGCCGAATTCGCCCTGCAGGCCGGGCATCGACGGCATGAAGATGTTGAGCGCCAGGGGGCCGATGGCGCTGATGGCGACGAGGATGAGAAAGGAGGGGCGAACGGCCGTTGCGGCGGAATCCATCGCGGCCTTATTGCCGCTTGGGCTCCGTGGCGCAAGGCCCGGCTAGCGCGCTTTCCGCTTGGGTGGAATCACCCAAGCGAAAAGAAATCGCGCCAGCCTAAATGCCTGGAGCATGTTCTTATCGCCAAAGTGCATGCACTTTGGCGGAACATGCTCTATTGACCGGGCGGCGATGCCTGCCGCATCAGTGGGCATGAT
>JANMQB010000552.1:0-12256 GCA_031370155.1 Hyphomicrobiales bacterium
CACCGACGGCGCCTGTTCCGGCAATCCCGGTCCCGGCGGCTGGGGCGTCATTCTCGACTATGGGGGAACCCGCAAGGAGCTTTGCGGCGGCGAGGCGGAGACCACCAACAACCGCATGGAGCTGATGGCGGCGATCATGGCGCTGGAATCGCTTACCCGTCCGTGTACGGTCGCAATGCATGTCGATTCCGCTTATGTGAAGGACGGCATCGGCAAATGGATACACGGCTGGAAGCGCAACGGCTGGAAGACGGCGGACAAGAAGGCGGTGAAAAACGCCGAGCTCTGGCAGCGCCTCGATGCCGCACTCGCCCGCCACAAGATTTCCTGGCACTGGGTCAAGGGCCATTCCGGCCATGACGACAACGATCGCGCCGACGAACTGGCCCGCCAGGGCATGGCGCCGTTCAAGAAGCGCAGGCGGTCTAAAGCTGACTGAGAATCGTCTCGGCGCCGGAGACGTTGATGCCGGGCTTGTCCTCGACATTGAGCGTCTTGACGATGCCGTTGTCGACGATCATCGAATAGCGGCGCGAGCGCTCGCCCATGCCGGACTTGACGCGATCGACGTTGAGGCCGATGGCCCGGGCAAATTCACAATTGCCGTCGGCCAGCATCATGATCTTGCCATCGGCGCCGGAGGCCTTGGCCCAGGCGTCCATCACATGCACGTCGTTGACCGAGGTGCAGGCAATCATATCGGCGCCCTTGGCCTTGAGCGCGTCGAGTTCCTTGAGAAAGCCCGGCAGGTGACTCATGCTGCAGGTCGGCGTGAAGGCGCCGGGAACGCCGAAAAGCACGACCTTGCGGCCGGCGAAAATCACATCGGTTGCCAGATTCTGCTCACCGTCGCCTGTCATGGTGGCGAATTCGGCATGGGGAATGCGGTCGCCCGGCTTGATCGTCATGTCTTCTCCTCGCGGTAGCTGGCGGGGCTCACTTAGATTACGGTTACCGGCTGTTCAAGGCCGGTTTCCCCGTGCGCCAAGGTGAGATCGAGGCGCTGACCCACGAGTGCGGCGGCATCCTTGAGACCGTCGATAACCAGACGGGCGCGACTGCCATCGTCCGAGAATTCCGGCTTGCGGAAATAGGCACTCAGGGCCGACTCGACGAAGATATCGTCGAAGCGTTCAGCGAGTTCGAGCAGCAGGACCGGCTTGCCGGATTCGGTCGCAGCAACCGCCTGGGTAACCGGCTTCAAGGCCCCGGCCGGCCGCGGCACCCGTTCGAGCCATTCGGCGATCAGGGCCGCCGAAGCAGGATCGGCACTTGCCAGAGCCAGATCGATAGCCGCAGCGGCCTTGCCGGGAATACAGATCACGTCGCAGACGGCGAAGAAGAGATCGAGACGCAAGCGCACCGGCTTGGCCTTGTCCCGCGGCGCGACGAGGACCGGAAATACGACGCGGTCCTTGTAGCCCACGGATTCGCCGGCGGCATCGCGGTAGCGTTTCGGCAGCGGATAAAGAAGTTCGACGGCGGCCACATTCTGCGAGCCGCTCCAGTCGAATTGCGGCGGAATGCCGGCATCGCCCGGCATGCGCCAATAGGTCTTCCACAGCCTGTCGAGATCGACGTGGACGCCCGCCAGATGGCGGCCGCCGGTGTAATCCCCGGCGATGAGGGAGACGCGGTAAGGGCGCTCGAGCCCGGCCCGGGCGGCGCCCGAAACGAGCGGCAGGGCCAGACAGGACAATATCGCGCTTCGCCGGTTCATGGCGCCTATATGACTCCGAAACGGCCCGCCGCCAATCACGATCCCGTCAGATTGCCGTTCTATACGAGAAGGCGGATTCACGTTATCCTTAACGCCCATGAAGCCCACGACCTATCTCGACGGTCAGATGCTTATCGCCATGCCGGGGATGAGCGATCCACGCTTCGACCGGTCGGTCATCTACTTGTGCGCCCATTCGGCCAGCGGGGCGATGGGCATCATCGTCAACAAGGCCGCTCCCATGCTGAACTTCGGCGATCTGGTCGCCAGGCTCGATATCGCGCTCGAAGAAGACGGCATCCGCATCCCCGAGGACGTCTTGCGCATGGGAGTTCAGTTCGGAGGACCGGTCGAGCCGGGGCGCGGCTTCGTGCTGCACACCTCCGACTATTTCTCCGCCGACACCAGCCTGCCGGTGAGCGAGCGCATCGCACTGACCGCCAGTCTCGACATCCTCCGCGCCATGGCGACCGGCCAGGGGCCGCAGCGGGCGATGCTGGCGCTCGGCTATTCCGGCTGGGCCCCGGGCCAGCTCGAGCACGAAATCCAGCATAATGGCTGGCTGCATTGCGACGCCGACGAAGAGCTGCTGTTCGGCACCGGCCACGACGAGAAATATGCCATGGCGCTCAAGAAGATCGGTGTCGATCCAGCGATGTTGTCGGGCGAGGCGGGCCACGGCTGACGCACGCCCCGATTGCGGTCAACTGCTGAGTTGCGGCTTGGCCGGTGCCGGCCGGCGCTTGCGCCGCACGGCGCGCTTCTGCTTGCGGGTCAATTTTGTTTCCGGTGGCGGTGCAGCGGCGGCCGGCGGTTTGGCAAGACGCGGGGCCATGGGGGCGGAGCCCAGGGGTGGCGGCTGTTGCGTCTCTTCGGCGGCTTGCTGTTGCGCCAGGGTTTCGGCAATCGCCGCCGTGGTGATCTCAACGGCAGCCGGCACTGGTGCGGGATCCTTGGCGGCGCGCTCCCACAGCGAGGCGATCGCCGTCTTTTCCGCACCCGGCGTATAGGGAAGGCCGGCGAGGGCCTCATTGATCTGCTTTGCCGTCATTGGCGGGGCGATGAAATAGCCCTGGCCGAATTCGCAGCCGAGCCGGCCCAGCCGGTCGAGCTGCGCCTGATCCTCGATGCCTTCGGCGACGATGGCGAGGCCGAGGCCGTGGGCCAGGGTGAGGATTGCCTCGAGAATGACCGTGGCGCGTTCGCCGCCGGCCTCGGGAGCGATGAAGCTCTTGTCGAGCTTCAGCGTGTCGAAAGGCAGCAGGCGCAAGCTCGACAATGAGGAATAGCCGGTGCCGAAATCGTCGCAGGCCAGCCCGATGCCGAATTGCTTGAGGCGTTCGAGAATTTGCGCGGCGCGCTCGGGCGATTGCATGACGATCGACTCGGTGATTTCGAGTTTCAGGGTTCCGCGTTTCACGCCTTCGCGGTGCAGAACGGCCTTGACATCCTCGACGAGGCGGGAATCGATCAGTTGCAGCGACGAAATATTGACGGCGGCGAACACGGGATCGGCCGGCCGGAAAGCGCGCTGCCAGATGCCGAGCTGGCGGGCCGCCTCGCCCAGCACGACGCGGCCGATGTCGCGGATCATGCCGGTCTGTTCGGCGAGGCCGATGAAGCTTTCGGGAAGCAGAAGTCCGAGAACCGGATGACGCCAGCGGGCCAGCGCCTCGAAGCCCGCCAGATTCATATCGGCGAGCCTGGCGATCGGCTGATAATGGACTTCGATCTCGTTGCGCTCGATGGCACGGCGCAATTCCTGCTCGAGCGTCACCAATTCGCCGCGGGCGCCGCGCATCGAGGCGGAGAAGATTTCAACAGTGCCAGCGCCGAGCCGCTTGGCTTCATAGAGGGCGATCGCCGCATCCTTCAGCATCTGCGCGGCCGAATTGCCCGTCTCGCGGGCCGCGGCGACGCCGATGCTGGCGGTCAAGAAGATTTCCCCGTCGGCCAGCGCGATCGGCTTGGCCACGGCTTCACGCAGGCTTTCGGCAAATGCCTTGGCATCGCGCGGCGGATCGGACGGCGCCAGCAAGAGGGCGAACTGGCCGCCGGGCAGGCGGGCCACCGTATCGGCGGAGGCGGCGGCGGAAACCAGCCTGCGGCCGATGACCGCCAGCAGGCTGTCGCCCACCTCATGGCCAAGACCGTCATTGACGGGCTTGAAGCGGTCGATGTCGACGAGCAGCACATGGGTTCCCGCGGCCTTCGCTTCCGCCAGCATCCGCTCCAGCCGGTCGATGAACAAGGCGCGATTGGGCAATCCGGTCACCCGGTCATAGACGGCATCGTCGAGTAGGCGTTCCTCGGTGCGCTTGGCGCCGGTCACATCGGTGAGCGTGCCGATGCAACGGATGGCGCGGCGGCCGTGGCCCGCCATGGCGCGGCCGCGCAATTGGAACCAGCGATAGGAACCGTCGCCGTGACGCAGGCGGAATTCGGCCTCGATGACACCGCGGCCCTGCAGTTCGGCGGCATCGACAGCGGCGCGATAGACGCCGCGGTCGGCGGGGTGCATCAGTTCGAGAAAGGCCTCGATGCCGGCCTCGCCCATTAGGCCCGGCGGCAAGTCCAGGGCCCGTTCGATCTCCTCGCCGACGTAGAGATCGTCGTCTTCCGGCTGCCAGTCCCAAACGTAATGCTGCGCCCCCGCCAGCGCCAAGGCGCGGCGGCCCGACTCCTGAAAGAAGTGCCGCGACAGAAAGCCCTGGCTGAAGGCGAACTGCACCAGGCTGAAGGCCATGATGACGAGTACGGCGCCAAGCCCCGCCAGGAGAAGCGGCGTGAACAGGCCTTCGCGGTCCTGCGTCAAGGCAGCGGCGGCGGCAAGGAAGGTCCACAGAACCAGCGCCGACCAGGTGAGCAGCACGGTTTCGGCCCGCGCTTCGTCACGGCGCCACAGGATGAAGACAGCGATGAAGCCCAAGACCGCGGTTGCCGCGAAGACGAGACGGGCGATGCCCGCGGCCTGGGCCGGCTCGGCAAGTCCGTAGACCGGGAGGGCGAAGGCGAGGCCCCCCGACAGCAGGATGAGATTGCCGGTGACCGGCATGACCCGGCGCAGTTCGGCAAAGCTTACCAGGCACAGGATGAGAAAGGCCGCCATCAGGCCTTCCACCACGGCGCGGGCTTCCAGCAGGGTGAAGGCGGGAATTTGCAGGAGCCTGGCGAGGACGGGAAAATGTCCCGCTTCAATCGCGATGAAGCCGACACTTGAGAAGCCAAAGCCGGCCGCCGCGAGGAAGACGGCACGCGAGCGGATGCCGTAAAGCAAGATCATGCCGGCCGCCAGCAGCATGGCGATGCCGAGCAGGGCGCCGCGGAAGAAAGAGTAGGAATCCTTTTGGGCTTCGTAGGCCTCGCGCTGCCACAGGGTCATGGCCGGCTGGCTGACATTGCCAATCTCAAATGCGATGGCCGCGCTCTGGCCGGGCGCGAGGATCAGGCCGTAGACATCGCGGCCCGCTGCCGACAATGGCTGCACGGCGATTTGCCCGGCGGTGACCATGCTTGCGATGCGGGTGCCCGGCGGCCCCGGCCAGAGTATGCCGGAGCCGGCAAATCCCTGATGCGACACGTCGATCACCAGATCCTGAGGCACCTCGCCGCGGTTGACCAGGCCGAATACCGCCCAGCGGTAAAGTGGCCCCGCACCCCTGGCCTCGAGCTTCATCAATTCCTTGGTCGCCGCGCCACCCGAAGGCCGTTCGATGGCAACGGCCGGCTTGTCGGTCTCGACCCAGCTCAGATACGGCACGAGATCGAGGCTGGGCACCTTGAGCGCGGCATCGATCACATCGACTGCGAAGCTGACGCGGACCGGCAACAGGATGGCCAGCGCCAGCAGCACCAAATGCCACAACACGCCGCGCCGTTTCTGCAACCCGTTTCGTTTACGACTCATTGCCGCCTAGCTACCCCTGCCATGGCCGCCAAGGCAAGTTGCGTCGCGTCAGCGATCGGAGATGCGGGCGAAGAGGAGATGGTCCTGCCAAAGGCCGGCGATCTTGAGATAGCGCCGCGCCAGTCCTTCCTGTTCGAAGCCGCAGCGGGCGAGCAGCGCGATCGACGCCGCGTTGTTGGGCAGGCAGGCCGCCTCGACCCGGTGCAATTGCAAATGCTCGAAGGCAAAGCCCATGGCAAGGCTGATGGCCGATGTCATCAGGCCGCGCCGGGCATAGGGAGCGCCGATCCAGTAGCCCAACGATGCTGTCTGGGCGACGCCGCGGCGCACATTCGAGAAGGTGAGCGCCCCGAGCAACTGCCGCTCGCCGATGGAAAAAATGAAGAATGGGTAGGCCGCATCGTCCTCGATCTCGCGCCAGTAGCGCTTGATGCGGCCGCGGAAGGCGGCCCGGGTCAGGTCGTTGGAAGGCCAGACGGGCTCCCAGGGCGCCAGGAATTCGCGGCTGCGCAGGCGGAGATCGGCCCAGGCCTCATAGTCGGAGGTCTCGGGCGAGCGCATTTCGACGGTTGCGTTGCGCAGAACCGGCGGAGGATCGGGAGCGAAGGGAGATCTGAGGAAAACCACGGCCCTCTCCCGTTCAGGCGAAATGGCCGGCGATCTCGCCGTAGCTCGACAGAGTCGACAACTGGCCGACGGCGCTGAAGGCGGGGGTGCGCGACTTGAACAGCCTCTCCGCCAGTTCGCGCACCTGCTCGGCCGTCACCGCCTCGATCTTCGCCACCAAAGTGGCGATCGATGGCACCATGCCGAAGGCGAGGAATTGCCGGGCGATCTGGTCGCAGCGCGCCGAGGCGCTTTCGAGATTCATCACCAGGCTCGCCTTGAGCTGCGACTTGGCGCGGGCGATCTCGGCCTCGGTCACATTGCGGGCGACCGACAGCATGATGTCGGACGTGAGATTAAGCAGTTCCGGCGCATGTTCCGGCGAGGTTGCGGCATAGACGCCGATCTGGCCGCCATCCTCGTAGGCCGAGCCGAAGGAGAAGACGCTGTAGCAGAGGCCGCGCTTCTCGCGCACCTCCTGGAAAAGCCGCGAAGACATGCCGCCGCCGAGAATGCTGGACATGACCTGCAGCACATAGATGTCGGGATCGCGATAGCCGGGGGCGGCAAAGGAGAGCACCAGATGGGCCTGATCGAGGGGCTTCGGCGCGGTCTCGGACTTGGGCGTGAAGACGGGCGGCTCGCGCTGCGGCTGCTGGCCCACTTCGATCTTGCCGAAGAGGCGCCCGGTTTCGGCGGCGAAGGCGCGGTGGCCGATTTTGCCGGCCGCCGCCACCACGATGCGCGAGGCCCAGTAATTGCGGCCGCGCCAGGCCAGCATCTGCTCGCGGGTGACGCCGCCGATCAACTCCGCGGTGCCGAGGATGGAGCGGCCGAGCGGATGATCGCCGTAGCAGGCGGCCTGGGCGAGATCGAAGACCAGATCGTCGGGCTGGTCGTGGGCGGCGGAGATTTCCTGCAGGATCACGTCGCGCTCGCGCTCGAGCTCCTCTGGGTCGAGCACCGACTCGGTGAAGATGTCAGCCAGAATGTCGAGGGCGAGTTTCCAGTCGTTCTTGAGGACACGGGCGAAGTAGGTGGTCGTCTCCATGCCGGTGGCGGCGTTGAGCTCGCCGCCCGCCGATTCGATTTCTTCGGCGATGGCCCGGGCCGAGCGGCGCTTGGTGCCCTTGAAGGCCATGTGCTCGAGGAAATGGGCGATGCCGTTCTCTTCCGGCCGTTCGTCGCGCGCCCCCGCCTTGACCCAGATGCCGAGCGCCACCGTCTCGAGATGCGGCAGATTGTGGGTCACCACATAGAGGCCGTTGGGAAGACAGGTGATCTCGACGCTCATGACTTAACTCTTGGTTCAGGCTGCATGTTTGGCGAGGATGAAATCCCGGACGGCGGCTACATTGTTGGGCAGCACTGTGAAGCGTTCCTCGGCGGTCAGCAAGTGGGCGAGGCGCAAGGGTAAACCGGGTCTCACGCCACAAGCCCTTTCCACCGCATCGGGGAATTTGGCCGGATGCGCGGTGGCCAGCGTCACCATGGGGCTGGCCGAAGGCTCTTGCCGGCACGCCACGGCATAGCCCACCGCGGTGTGGGGATCGAGAAGTTCGCCCGTTGCGGCAAGTGTCTCGCGGATCGTGGCGGCGGTTGCGGCCTCATCGGCGGTACCGGCATTGAATTCATTGCGGATCGCCTGCAATTCCCGGCCGCCCACGGCAAAGCCGCCCGATTGCGCCAGTCCGGCCATCAGCCGGCGCACCATGTTGACGTCGTGGGCGTACACTTCGAAGAGCAGGCGCTCGAAATTGCTCGACACCTGAATGTCCATGGAGGGGCTCGAGGACGGCCTGACCTCTTTCGTCTCATAGCGGCCCGTTGCAAGGGTGCGGGCGAGGATGTCGTTGACGTTGGAGGCGATCACCAGGCGGTCGATGGGCACACCCATGCGCTTGGCCACCAGCCCGGCGAATATGTCGCCGAAATTGCCGGTGGGGACTGAGAAGCTCACCTCCCGGTCGGGACTGCCGAGGGAGAGGGCCGCCGTCACATAATAGACGATCTGGGCCATGATGCGGGCCCAGTTGATCGAATTGACGCCGGCCAGCCCTACCCGGTCGCGGAAGCCGTGATCGTTAAACAAGGCTTTGACGATCGCCTGGCAGTCGTCGAAATTTCCTTCCAGTGCGATGTTGAAGACCGTGGGCGAGGCAACCGTGGTCATCTGGCGGCGCTGCACCTCGCTCACCCGGCCATGCGGGTGGAGAATGAAGATTGCCGCATGGCGGCTCGCCTTGAAGGCCTCGATGGCAGCACCCCCGGTATCGCCCGAGGTGGCGCCCACGATGGTGGCTCGGGTACGGCGCTTGGCGAGCGCCCAGTCCATCAGCCGGGCCAGGAGCTGCATGGCCACATCCTTGAAGGCCAGCGTGGGCCCGTGGAACAACTCCAGCAGCCAGTGATTGTCGTTGAGCTGTTTCAATGGCGCCACGGCGGGATGGCCGAAACCGCCATAGGCCGCGGCGATCATGCGCTTGAGATCCGTCTCGGGAATGGCGCCGGCGATGAAGGGCGCCATCACGGCAAGGGCCACCTCCTCATAGCTCTTGCCGCGCAAGAGCCGCAAGGCATGGGCGGACAGCTGCGGCCAGTGGGCCGGCACGTAAAGGCCGCCGTCGCGGGCAAGGCCGGTCAGCAGCACATCCTCGAAGCCGAGTTCGGGGGCCTCGCCGCGGGTCGAAACATAGCGCAAAAGGATTCGTCCTTCCAAAGGGCGACGCAAACTAGCGGGCGGGACCTGCCGCTTCAAGCTCCGGTTTTTTTCATCTGTCCACGGACATGGAGGACTGCAACAGCGGCAAGCACCAGGGCGAGCGCGAACCAGGTTATGGCATATTGCAGATGATTGCTGCGCAAGCCCGCATCGGGCCGCTGCGGCCGCGGGAAGGAGCTATCGCCTTCGACGGGCAGGAGCTGCAGCACAAATGGCGCCACCTTGAGGTCGGCCGGAATGTCGCTCAAGGCCAGCATGGCGGGGACGTCCCACCAGTACCAGATGTTGGCCGCATCGTCGTTGTCGGGAGTGAAGGGGCCGCGGCCTGTGCCATGGCGGCGGACAATGCCGACGAGTTCGACCGGTTCTGCCGGTGTTGCAACGGCGGCGCGCATGGTGTCCGGCACGACGCCGCGGTCGACAAGCACGAAAATACCGTCGCTGCTCTTGAAGGGCGTCACCACCTGCCAGCCGGGCCCGGCGTCGAAGGTCTGGATCATAAATTTGGTTTCGGCGGGAAGATAGATGCCGCTGGCTGCAACTTTGATGAAGTCGATGTCGTCGGCATCGTCGTCGGCGGCAAGTGCCGCCGCAAGCGCGATGGGCTGGGCCCCGGCGCGGGCGGTCACTTCGGCAAGCAGCGCCTCTTTCCAAGCGAGCCTCTGCAATTGCCAGAGGCCGAGCCCGCAAAGCACCGCGATTCCCAAGACGGACGCCAGAATGAAGGACCAGTTCCGGCTCACTGGCCCAGCCGTCCCTCGCGGGCGCCGGTCTTCCATTGCTGGCAAAGAAGAATGCCCTTGGCGGGGCGAAGCAGGACAAGCGGCAGGACGATCAGCAGCGGAATGGCGATCAGCACATGCACCCAGAAGGCGGGCCTGTAGGCGGCCTCGATGCCGAGAATGGAGCCAACGCCGAGGAAGCTTACGATCAGCATGACGAACCAGGCCGCGCCGTCGCCGCCATCGGCGAAGTCGTAGGAAAGGCCGCAGCTCGTGCACGATTTCGCAACCGTGAGATAACCGTCGAACAGCCGGCCGCGGCCGCAGCGCGGGCATTTGCCGGCAAGGCCCGTCTTGAGCGGCGACAGGCCGGGGTAATAGTTATCGCTCATGCCCGCGATCCTCATGAAAAAAGGCCGCGCGAAACGTTCCCGCGCGGCCCGACGATAGCATATTAGGCGGTTATTCGCCCGGAACGACGGTGCCGGCCGAGGCCCAGACATAGACGGCGGAGAACAGGAACAGCCAGACCACGTCGACGAAGTGCCAGTACCAGGCCGCCGCCTCGAAGCCGAAATGCTGCTGCGGGGTGAAATGGCCGGCCATCGCCCGGAACAGGCATACGGTCAGGAAGATGGTACCGATGATGACGTGGAAACCGTGAAAGCCGGTCGCCATGAAGAAGGTCGAGCCATAGATGTTGCCGCCGTTGTCGCGATTGAAGGCGAAGGCGGCGTGGGCATATTCGTAGCCCTGAATCGAGGTGAAGAGGATGCCGAGCGCGACGGTGGCGACGAGCCCCCATTTGAGGCCCTTGCGGTTATTGTTGAGCAGCGCGTGGTGGGCCCAGGTGACGGTCGTCCCCGAGGTGAGCAGGATCAGGGTGTTGACCAGCGGCAAATGCCAGGGATCGAAGACCTCGACGCCCTTGGGCGGCCACACGCCGCCGGTCTCGGCGATACGCGAGGCCTGGATCGCCTCGCCGGTGAACAGGCTGGCATCGAAGAAGGCCCAGAACCAGGCGACGAAGAACATAACCTCCGAGGCGATGAACATGATCATGCCGTAGCGCAGATGCAGCGAGACGACCGCCGTGTGATCGCCCTGGTGGGCTTCCTTGATGACATCGCGCCACCACATGAACATGGTGTAGAGAAGCCCGAGAAAGCCGATGATCATCACCCAGGGGGCCGAGCCGTGCATCCACACGACGGCGCCCACCGCGGTGATGAAGGCGGACGCGGCGCCGACCGCCGGCCACGGACTCGGGTCGACGAGGTGATAGTCGTGGCGTTTTCCGTGTGCGTCGGCCATTTCCCCTGCTCCGTCAGTTCGTATGCGTTGCAGCCGGCGGCGTCACCGCTGAAACGGATTTGGGTTTTTCCACTGGATAGAATGTGTATGACAGCGTGATCGTGTCGATCGAGCTCGCGTCCGGATCTTCGGCGATCGCCGGATCGACGAAGAAGACGACCGGCAGGTCGGCGCTCTCGCCGGGCTTGAGTGTCTGCTCGGTGAAGCAGAAGCATTGGATCTTGTTGAAATAAATGCCGGCGGCGACCGGCGTCACGTTGAACACGGCGGTGCCGGTCAGCTGGCGATCGGTCGTGTTGGTGGCGCGGTAATGGGCGATCGCCTGCTCGCCGAGCTTCACCTTCATCTCGAGTTGCACGGCATTGAATTTCCAGCCGAGGCTTGCAGCCGTATTGGCGTCGAAGCGGACGGCGATCATGCGCTCCGAGGTCACTTCCGGCGCGGCGGCGGCGATCTGGGTGGTGCCGCCGAAACCGGTCACTTGGCAGAACAGCCGGTAAAGTGGCACCGAGGCATAGGCGAGACCCAGCATGGCGGCGGCGGTCGCCCCGGCAAGGGCGGCAACCCGGATGTTCCTGGCGCGATCGGGTGCGGGCATGTCAGAAGCTCCGCATGCCGACATCGCCGCCGAGGCGGACGATGGTGGTGACGAAGAACATCACCACGAGTCCGGCCAGCACCAGGGCCAGTGCCAAGGCGCGCTTCCTGCGGCGCGCCATGTCTTCGGGGCTGAAGGGGGTTGGCGGCACGGCCCGGCTCATCCGAACACCGGCTGGAATGCGGCAAGGCCGAGGGCGCGCTCGACGAGAATGGCCGCAAAGATCAGGAACAGCCACAGGATCGAAAAGCCGAAGAGCTTCTTGCAAGCCCGGTCCGCCGCAGCGCCCTCACGCAGGCGATAGACCTGCATGGCGTAATAGAGGAAGGCCGCGCCGAGCGCACTTGCAGCAACGGTGTAGAAAAGGCCCGTGACGCCGAGCAGCGAGGGCAGAAAGGTGACCGGCACCAGTATGAGCGAATAGATCAGGATCTGCTTGCAGGTTTCATCGGCGCCGGCCGCTACCGGCAGCATGGGAATGCCGGCCTTGGCATAGTCGCCCTCGCGCCACAGGGCGAGCGCCCAGAAATGCGGCGGCGTCCACATGAAGATGATGAGGAAGAGCGCGATCGACCCCAATTCGGCGGGGCCGCCGGTGCCTTCCCGCCGATGATCGGCTGGGCCGCCGTCACCGGCTCCGTCGAATTGGGGTCGATCGCGCTCTTCC
>JANMQB010000571.1:0-4137 GCA_031370155.1 Hyphomicrobiales bacterium
GCGGCTGTCGGCAACGATGACCTTGTGATCCTTCGATAGTGCGATCACCTGATTGGCCCAGATGTCGGCATGTCCCAGTCCGCCGTGAATGAGCAGGATCGGTTCGCCGCTGCCATAGACCGCGTAGTACATCTCGATGCCATTGACCGGCGCATAGCCGCTTTCCATTGCTTGCGGCATCGCCGGCGGCTCGGGCAGCGTCATCCAGCGGTCTTCCGCCACGGCCAAGCTGGACAGGACTAAGAGGGCAAGCAGTGCGGAAAAACTGGCAAGCAGAGTTTTCATTGAGGCGTCCTCCCTATTTCCATCAACGTTACCACCTTCATTAGGACCGGCAAGTAGCAAAGAAAAATGCCGGAATATGGTCCCGCCGCTCGAATTCCAAAAAACGTCCGCCGGTCAGCGCGAATAATATTCGACGACGAAGTGCGGTTCCATCTGCACCGGATAGGGCACATCGGAGAGCGCCGGCACGCGCACCAGTTTCGCCGTCATCGCCTTGTGGTCGACTTCGATATAATCGGGAACGTCGCGCTCGGCGAGCTGGGTGGCCTCGAGCACCACGGCCAGTTCCTTGGCCTTCGGCGTCAGCTCGAGCGCATCGCCGGCCTTGATCCGCATCGACGGAATGGTGACGCGGCGTCCGTTCACCTTGACGTGGCCGTGGCTGACGAACTGGCGCGCGGCGAACACGGTGGCCACGAACTTGGCGCGGTAGATGACGGCGTCGAGGCGGCGCTCCAGAAGGCCGATGAGATTTTCCGAGGAGTCGCCGGTCATGCGCGCGGCCTCTTCATAGATCTTGTGGAACTGGCGCTCGGAAATATTGGCGTAATAGCCTTTCAGCTTTTGCTTGGCCTTGAGCTGCACGCCGTAGTCGGAGAGCTTGCCCTTGCGCCGCTGGCCGTGCTGGCCGGGGCCATATTCGCGCTTGTTGACGGGGCTCTTGGGGCGGCCCCAGATATTCTCGCCCATGCGGCGGTCGATCTTGTATTTGGCTGATGCACGCTTTGTCATTTACGGTCTCCAAAAGACGGTTTCTTGGAACCCACCCTCCTGGCCGCCGGTCTCCCGGCCGACAGGGCGCTTGAGGCCCGCGGGCAAGCAAACACGGGGCGCGCGAATTGGCCCCGTGACTGAGGCGGCGTATAGATCATGGTCCCGGCCCTGTCAAACCGGCATCGCCAGGATTTCATGGACGGGAAAGCCCATCGCGGCATAGGCGGGCAGCGCCTCGGCGGTACCTTGCCTCGATGTGAGGATCACGGTTCCCGGTTCCGGAACGCGAGCCTTCGCCTCGCGCAGCGGCGTTTCGTCGAGCACGTCGGCGGCGCGCCGGGCAATCGCCGGCGCCGGATCGATATAAGCAACCTCCCAGGGCGCCACTTCGGCGATCTCCTCGAGAAGCAGGGGATAATGAGTGCAGCCGAGAACCACCACATCGGTGCGCTTGCCCTCGTGCTCGCGGAAGACGGGGGCTATCTCATGCTCCAATGCGGCGAGATCGACGCTTTCGCCCTTGAGTTTCCGTTCGGCGATTTCGGCGAGATGCGTGGCGCCATGCAGGAACACCTTGCAGTGAGTGGCATAGGTGTGAATGAGCGCCTGGGTATATTCGCGGCTCGCCGTGCCCGGCGTTGCCAGTACACCGATGATGCCGGAATTGGTTTGCGCCGCGGCGGGCTTGATGGCCGGCACCGTGCCGACGAAGGGCAGTTTATAGACTTCGCGCAGCGCCGCCAGAGCCAATGTCGAAGCGGTGTTGCAGGCGATGACGGCGATGTGCGGCTCAGCCCTCTCGATGAAAGCGCCGATCACCCGCACGATGCGGGCAACAAGCGCCTCTTCCTTCCAGGCGCCATAGGGAAAGGCGGCATTGTCGGCGGCATAGACGAGATGCGCGTCGGGAAGCTGTGCCCGGACGGCGCGAGCCACCGTCAGCCCGCCCATGCCGGAATCGAAAATGAGGATGCGGGGGGTGGTCATTCGCGAGGGCCCTTCCCCCGCTCATGGGCGCGGGTAAGCGAAGCGACCATGCCGCGCAATGAGCGCACTTCCTGTTCGGTGAGTTCCGCGCGGGCGTAAAGATTGCGGATGTTGCGCATCATGCCGGGCTTCTTGTCGGCGGTCTTGAAGAAACCCGCTTGATCGAGCTCGCGCTCGAGATGATCGAAGAAGCCGTAGAGTTCCTCCTTGGTGGCGGGGCGCGTATCGGGCGTCTGCAGGCCCGGCCCCTCCAGCGCCGGCAATTCCGGCGTTTGCTGGCCCAGCGTTGCCGCCTGGTCCTTGAACCACTCATAGCCCATGAGCAGCACGGCCTGGGCGATATTGATCGAGGCGAAAGCGGGATTGACCGGGGCTGTGACGATCACATCGGCGAGCGAGGCTTCATCGTTGTCGAGGCCCCAGCGCTCGCGGCCGAACAGAATGGCGAGTCTCTCGCCGCGGCCGATGCGGGCGCGCATGTCGCGGCCCGCCTGCTCCGGTGTCACCACCTCCTTGATCATGCCGCGTGGCCTGGCCGTTGTGGCATAGACGTAGTGCGTATCATTCAGCGCCGCGGCGAGATCGTCGAAGACTGTTGCGCCCTCGATGATCCAGTTGGCGCCGGAGGCGGAGGCGAGCGCCTTGTCATTGGGCCAGCCGTCGCGCGGGCTCACGATGCGCAGTTCATGCAGGCCGAAATTCGCCATGGCGCGCGCCGCCGTGCCGATGTTTTCGCCGAGCTGCGGATTGACCAGCACCACGGTGGGCGCGGCCCCCAGCACCTGATGCCGCGATTTATCGGTTCCTGCCATGGGCCGTTGCCATAGCGAAGTTGCGCGCGCCGCGCTAGCTTCTCCCGTCCAGCCGCCGCGCCGTCCTGAGCTCCGGGAACCAGCGCGACCACAGGAAGGCAACCGCCATGGTCCCTGCCCCGCCGGCGGTCACCGCCGCGACCGCGCCGATCCAGGCGGCCGCCACGCCGGCGCGGAATTCGCCGAGCTCGTTGGACGCGCCGATGAAAACGCGGTTGACCGCCGTCACCCTGCCCCGCACCTCGTCGGGCGTGCGCAGTTGCATCAACGTCTCTCGCACATAGACGCTGACCATGTCGCAGGCGCCCATCAGCGCCAGGGCCACGATCGACAGCGGCACCCAAGTGGAGACGCCGAACACCACGGTGAAGAACCCGAAGACGGCCACGCAGACGAACATGATGATGCCGGCCTTGTCCTTGATCGGGAACTTGGCGAGCCAGGCCGCCATGACGATGGCGCCGACGCCGGGCGCGGCCCGCAGGAGCCCGAGGCCCCACGGGCCCACCTCCAGAATGTCGCGGGCATAGACCGGCATCAGCGCCACCGCGCCGCCGAGCAACACGGCGAAGAGATCGAGCGAGATGGCGCCAAACACAATGCGCTCGCTGCGGATGAAGCGGAAGCCGGCCAGCAGCGTTGCCAGGCTCGTCTCCTGCGCATGGTTGGCCTGCGACACGGCGCCGATCAGCAGCACGAAGACTGCCGCGAGCCCGAGCAGGCCGAAGGCCGTGCCATAGGCGGCCTCGCCGCCGATGCCGTAGAGAAGTCCGCCGGCGACCGGTCCGGTGATCGTGCCCACCTGCCAGACCATGGAGCCTAGCGAAATGCCATGGGCGATTGCCTGGCGCGGCAGGAGGTTGGGCGCCAGCGCATCGGCAGCGGGATTGAAGAAGGCGCGCGCCATGCCCAGCACCGCAAGAATGACGAAGACCTGCCAGACGGTGCCGGGGGCCGCGAGGGTGAAGACCACGAGCGCCACCGCACACAAGACTTCGATGAGCAGGCAGCCGGCCATGATCAGGCGGCGGTTGAAGGCATCGGCCGCGAGGCCGGTCACCAACACGAGAATGAGCGGCGGCAGAAACTGCGCCAGCCCGATCAGGCCGAGATCGAGGGGATCGCGGGTGATGTCGTAGACCTGCCAGCCGACCGCCACCGACATGATCTGTACCGCGAAACCCGCCGCCCCCACCGCCAGTAGATAGAAGACAAAGGGGCGGTAATGCAGGGCATTTGACGAGGATCGGTCGGGAGTGGACGCTTCGGCAGGCATAGAGCGAGCCGTGCCATGCTGCGTTCACCCTGTCAAAGCGAATAAAATATGATTGCGGAACGG
>JANMQB010000584.1:0-3317 GCA_031370155.1 Hyphomicrobiales bacterium
CCTTCGAGGGCGGCAAGCAGGCGGTGGCCGAATGCTGGCGCAACTTGACCTGCGTCGGCGCCGAGCCCATCGCCGTCACCGACAATCTCAATTTCGGCAATCCCGAGCGGCCCGAGATCATGGGCCAGCTCGTCCGGGCCATCCAGGGCATCGGCGAGGCCTGCAAGGCGCTCGCCTTCCCGGTCGTCTCCGGCAATGTCTCGCTCTACAACGAGACCAACGGCCAGGCGATTCTCCCCACCCCGGCCATCGGCGGTATTGGTTTGCTGCCCGACCTATCGAAAATGATCACTCTCGCCTTCAAGACTCCGGGCGATGCCATCCTGCTCGTCGGCGGCCATGGCCGCCACCTCGGCCAGTCGATCTATTTGCGCGAAATCTTGGGCCGCGAGGAAGGCAGCCCTCCGCCCGTCGATCTGGCCCTTGAAAAGCGCCATGGCGACTTCGTCCGAAATCTCATCAATCGCAGCCAAGTGACTGCTGTACATGACATTTCCGACGGCGGCCTTGGCGTGGCGGCAATCGAAATGGCGCTTGCCGGAAGCCTCGGCGCCAGGCTCGAGACAATCGACCATGTGGGCCTCTTCGCCGAGGACCAGGCCCGCTATCTGGTAACCTGCCCCACCGTCGAAGCCGCGAAAATCATCACCCAGGCCTATGCCGCCGGCGTCGATGTGATCCGCATCGGCACCGTCACCGCGGACCCGTCATTGATTGTCGATGGTGCTGCCTCTATATCGCTGGCGGAGCTTCGCGTTACCCATGAAGGCTGGTTTCCCGGCTACATGGCGGGCGAGGTGTAGGAAATGACCCCATGGCCATGAGCGCCATCGACATCGAACGCTTCATCAAGGAGGCCCTCCCCGGCGCCAAGGTCGAAATCCGCGAGCTGGCCGGCGACGGCGACCATTATGCGGCGAACGTCGTCGCCGCCGCCTTCAAGGGCAAGTCGCGGGTCCAGCAGCATCAGATGGTATATGCGGCGCTCAAAGGGCGCATGGGCGGCGAATTGCATGCCCTCGCCCTGCAAACCAGCCCGCCCGAGGAGTGAAAGATGACCGACATTACCAAGTGGATCGATAACGAAGTGAAGACGAACGACGTGGTTCTCTTCATGAAGGGCACGCCGGAAATGCCGAAGTGCGGTTTCTCAGGGAAAGCGACCCAGATTCTCAATCACCTGGGCGTTCCCTTCAAGGGCGTCAACGTGCTCGACTCGAACGAGCTGCGCCAGGGCATCAAGGATTACACCAACTGGCCCACCATCCCGCAGCTCTACGTCAAGGGCGAGTTCGTCGGCGGCAGCGACATCGTGATGGAGATGTTCCAGTCGGGTGAGTTGAAGACGCTGTTGTCCGAAAAGGGCGTTGCCTGATTCAGCAGCCGCCGAAAGCCCTGCTGTCGCTGCTGCTCACCGTCACGATCTGGGGCATCGGCCCGGTTTTCATCCGCTCGCTCTCCGTCGCTCTCGGACCGGCCGATCACCTGGTTATCCGCTACACGCTGGTGACGATCCTCTATCTCGGGGGCCTCGCACTCATCGGCAACTGGCGTATCGCGCGCCAGGACTGGCCCCGCCTGCTGGCGATCTCGCTTATCGGCATGATTGGCTACAATCTCGGCTCCGCCTTCGGCTTCGAACTTGTGCCCGCCGGCATTGGCGGATTGATCATCGGAACCCAACCCCTGCTCATTGCCGTTTTCGCATCGATCTTCACCCACGAGAAGCTGACGCCTTACCCCGTCACCGGGCTCGCCGTGGCATTCATCGGTACCGGCCTTCTGTTCCGCGGCGATCTCGCCAATGCCGCGGCCAATGTCCCGGTGCTGCTCGGCGCGCTGTTCATCTTTTTGAGCGGCCTTGCCTGGGCCTTCTATGTGGTGATCTCAAAACCGCTGATCCGCAAATATGGCGCCTATCCGGTTACCGCCTTGTCCATTTCGATTGCAACCCTGCCCATGGTCTCTCTGCTTGTTTCGGCGGAGACGATCGAGACCCTTCGCGCCATGACGGCGCGCAACTGGTTCGACATGGCTTACATGGCGGCACTCTCCACGTTTCTCGCCACCATCACCTGGAATTACGGTGCCGCGCGCCTTTCCGCCGCCACGACCGGCGCCACGCTCTATCTTGTTCCGGTCATCGCCGTGATCTCGGGTGCAATCATGCTCGATGAAGCGATCACGCCGGACATTCTGGCGGGCGGTGCACTGATCATCGCCGGTGTCGCCATCGCCCAAATCGGGCCCCGCATGCAAAGAACGCAATTGGACCCCAACGCCTGATCGCCTAATCTGCCTCGATGACAACCGCGACCATTGCAACCCGCTGGTATTACCTTCCCGCCGTCATCATTGTCGCCGGCTGTCTCGTCGCCATGGTGAATTTCGGCGTACGCTCGAGCTTCGGCCTGTTCACCGCGCCCATTTCCGAAGCCCATGGCTGGCCGCGCGAAACCTTCAGCTTCGCCATGGCATTGCAGAATCTTCTGTGGGGCGTTGCAACACCCTTCGCCGGCGCGCTTGCCGACCGCTACGGCGCGGCCCGCGTGCTGATGGCCGGTGCGATCACCTACGCCGTGGGAACCGTCATCATGGCATTCGCGGAAGCCCCGCTGCTGTTTCATTTCGGCGGCGGCATTCTGGTCGGCCTCGGCGTCGCCGCTTCTTCTTTCGGCATCGTCATGGCCGCCCTCGGCCGCATCGTACCACCGGAAAAGCGCTCCTGGGCCTTCGGCATCGCCACCGCTTCCGGCTCCATGGGGCAGTTCATCTTCGCGCCGCTGGGCGGGGCTTTCATCTCCGCCTTCGGCTGGCAGTATGCCCTTATCATTCTCGCCGCTTCGACGCTGCTGATCATTCCCTTCGCCGTTCCGCTCATGGCGTACAATACGACCGGCAGTAGCGCGCAGGCGGGCGAAGCCGACATCACCATGCGCGACGCCATCACGCGCGCCTTCGGCCACCGTTCCTATATCCTGCTGGTCTCGGGCTTCTTCGTGTGCGGCTTCCAGCTCGCCTTCATCACCGTGCACCTGCCGCCTTATCTGGCGGAACACGGCATCAGCAAGGAATTCGCCGGCCTCGCCATGGGGGCGATCGGCCTCTTCAACGTGGCGGGCTCCTATGCCTCCGGCATCATCGGCGGCAAATATCAGAAGCGTGTGCCCCTGAGCCTCATCTATATCCTTCGCTCGGTGGCGGTAACGATCTTCATCCTGTTGCCGATCACCAATGCCTCGACCATGCTGTTCACCGCCGCGATGGGTGTCCTGTGGCTCTCGACAGTGCCGCTCACCATGGGCCTCGTCTCCGTC
>JANMQB010000596.1:0-8982 GCA_031370155.1 Hyphomicrobiales bacterium
CCGATGCCCTGGGTTCCCTCCAGCAGCTTGATCACCACCGGCGCGCCGCCGACGATCTCGAGCACCTCGTCGGTGCGCGTCGATTCATTGGCAAAGGCAGTGACCGGCAGGCCGACGCCCTCGCGCGCCAGGATTTGCAGGGAGCGCAGCTTGTCGCGCGAGCGCCCGATGGCGACCG
This sequence comes from Hyphomicrobiales bacterium, assembly GCA_031370155.1. Taxonomy (GTDB): domain Bacteria; phylum Pseudomonadota; class Alphaproteobacteria; order Rhizobiales; family Aestuariivirgaceae; genus Aestuariivirga. Next base: position 179 of record JANMQB010000596.1, read on the forward strand.
ACTCGTTCAGGGGATAGACGCCCATCATCTCGAATTGTCGCAGCACCGCCAGGCCGTAGAACGTATGTGACGCGGCGATGCGGGGAATGACGGCATCGAAGCCCGAGAGCTTCTCGCCCAGATAGCGCAGCTCAGGCTTCCGCGAAGTAATGTTCATGTAGCAGCGCAGATAGTCGATGGGTACGATCTCGTGGCCGCGCGCGGTTGCCGCCTCGATGATGCGCTTGTGCGAATAGAGCTTGGGGTTACGGGTGAGCAGCGCGATCTTCATTTGGCTTTCCGCTTCTTGCGCGAGATCAGGAACGAGCGCCCGGGGTGGACGAGAAACTTGCCGCGCATCGCGGCGCGGCCGAGCAGCATGGGAACTCCCATGTCGGTGCGGTCGGTCAGGGTAATCTCGATGGGAAACTTCTGTTTGCCGATCGCCAGATCCGTCTCGACCACGATGCGGACCTCGCTGTGCCCGCTGGAACTGCGGATGCGCCGCCTTCCATGCACCGGCAATTCGCAATGATAATTGCGGCCGTTGACCGGAATGAGGAAGCGCACCCGGTGGCCCTGCACCTGGATGTCCTCGGCATGCAGCGCCGCCGAGCGCGCGCCCGTATCGATCTTGGCGATGATCGGACCGACGCCGAGCTTCGGCAGATGGACGAGCTCGCGCCAGCCGATGAGGGCGGGCGGGGTGGATGGGTGCAGCTTGGACTTTAACCGGGGCATTGCCCAACTCTAGCCTGCTGGCCGGGAGGCCGGAAGCGTTTTGCGGCATCTTGGTTCTCTGCTAGCTTTGTTCGGATTTTACCGGGAACTGCAACATGCTCGTGCGCCCCGCTTCGCGTGAATACCGGACCTGGATTGTCGATAGCCGACGCTGGAATCACTATCGGCCCCGGCCGGCCGACATTGTCGTCGCCACCTATCCAAAATGCGGCACGACCTGGATGCAGCAGATCGTCAATCTGCTGATTTTCCAGACGCCGGAAGTACGGCCGCTTGACAGGATTTCACCCTGGATCGACCGGCGCGTTCCCGCCCCCATCGAGGACGTCATCGCATCGATAGAGGCGCAGGGCCATCGCCGCGCCCTGAAATCGCATCTGCCGCTCGATGGCCTGCCCCTCTATGACGAGGTCCGTTACATCCACGTGGGGCGCGATGGCCGCGATGCGGTCATGTCCTTTCACAACCACGGAACCGGATTCAAGGAGCAGGTTCTCGCCGCCCTCGATGGCGCGGGTCTCGCCGATGAAACGATCGCCCGCCCATATCCGCGCATACCCGCCGACCCCGCCGAATATTTCGCCAAATGGCTGCGCACCGGCGCCGTTTCAGGCCAATCGGACGGTTATCAGTTCATGTCCTATTTCGATTTCGAAAAAACCTATTGGCAGGAGCGCCAGCGCCCCAACATTCTGCTGGTGCACTACAATGACATGAAGGCCGATCTCGAAGGCGAAATGCGGCGCGTCGCTGCCTTTCTTGACATCGCCGTATCTGAGAAAATCCTGCCGTCGCTGCTTGGCGCCGCAAGCTTCGAGTCCATGAAGCGCGATGGCGCCGCCCTGATGCCGGGCGTCACCGGCATGTTCAATGGCGGCGCGGAGCGGTTCTTCAACCGGGCGCAGAACGGCCGCTGGAAGGATGTGTTCCGCAGCGAAGACCTCGCAGCCTATGACGCAAAGCTGGCCGCAACGCTTCCACCTGCCTGCATCCGCTGGCTCGAAGGAGGCAAGCGCGCTGCCGGCGATCCGCGAGAGGTCGCGGGCTAGTCCCCGATCCTCAGTGTCTCGGCAATCTCGATCCCGAACCCTGACAGCCCCACATAATGCCGCTGGCTGGAGGTGATCAGCCGGATCGAATGGACATTGAGGTCGCGCAGGATCTGGGCTCCGAGGCCGACCTCGCGCCAGCTCTGGGCGCGCTGGGCGGCGCTGCCCGTCTTCTCGCCGGAAATCTGGCTCGCCGGAACGCCCGTCGCCCCCTCCTGCAGATAGACCAGCACGCCGCGGCCCTCGCGCTTGAATATTTCGAACGCCGCTTCCAACGTGCGGCGGTTGCCGAAGACGTCTTCCAGCACATTTTCCCGGTGCAGCCTGACCGGCACGTTCCTGCCGCCGGCGATATCGCCGTAAACCAGCGCCAGTTGTTCCACCGCATCGAAGGGCGTCACATAGGAGAAGCCGCGCGCCCGCCCGATCGTCGTCTCGACATCGAACTGCGCCGTCTGCTCCACCAGCCGCTCGCGCGACTGGCGATAGGCTATGAGATCGGCGACCGAGATGATCTTGAAGCCTTGCTCGCGGGCGAAGGCCAGAACCTGCGGCCCCCGCTTCACCGAGCCGTCGTCATTGACCAGTTCGCTGATGACGCCGGCGGGATGCAGCCCCGCGAGCTTGACCAGATCGACGGCGGCTTCCGTATGCCCCGAGCGCATCAGCACGCCGCCGGTTTTCGCCACCAGCGGAAACACATGGCCCGGCCGCACGAAATCGCCGGCCTGCACATTCTTGTTGGCCAGCGCATGCACCGTGGCGCAGCGTTCCTTGGCCGAAATCCCGGTGGTAAGGCCCTCCTTGTAGTCGATGGTGACGGTGAAGGCGGTGCCCATCGGCGCATCGTTGAGCGCCACCATGGGATCGAGTTTGAGGCGGCGCGCATCCTCCGCCGTGATCGGCGCGCAGACGATGCCGGAAGTGTGCCGCACCATGAAGGCCATCTGCTCCGGCGTGATCTTGGCGGCGGCGGCGATCAGGTCGCCCTCGTTCTCGCGGTCGTCGTCGTCGACCACCACGACCATCTGGCCGTCGGCGATCGCCTTGATCGCCTCTTCGACGCTGTCGAGCTTCGAGGTCTCGGTCATGTCGCCTTCCCTGAAATCCTGTGGCTGAACCCTGTTGCCCGTCGCCGCCGCGATCCTGATCGCCAGCTCCAGCGACGGCTGCGCCCCCGCCACAAGCTGCGACACCCGGCCCTGGGTGACCCCAAGGCCGCGCGCCAGCTCCGACTGCGATGTATCGCTATTAGCCAGCCATTCGGAAAGTTTCATGGGGAATTATTAGCAGTAGTAATAATCAACGTCTAGCCCACACTCCCTTCACCACAAATTCTGCCATGCAGAATTATCAGCCGCCGTCTGCCCGCGAAAATTAACAATTGACTCTAGGGCGACCAAGAGTCTTGCTGACCTAACGTGAGGCGAGTGGAGGGGGAAATGAAACTAGGTTCTTTGCTTTTGACGTTTTCGTCGTTCGTATTTTTGACTGGGTGTGAAGCAGCATCCGGATTCCACAACCGCTATGGCCCTGATCCGGCCATGCCGGCAGTGCTCGTCAGCGCTTCCGCGGATCACCAGGATCTGATCATGAAAAGGCTGAAGGATTCGGCCAATTGCCCGGCGGGGTCGGAAGACTCCCGTGGCTGCAATTATGCAACCACGGTGGTCGGCTTCAATTTTGTCGACGAGCAGTGCGATGCTTACCTGCGTGAATTGTTTGCATTGGACAAAGAACGTGACCGGCTAAAAAACGCAATTGGCGGCGCTGGCCTGCTGACCAACGCAATACTGGCGGTGTCGCCGGCTTCGAAGGTGACTATGGCGATCGCAACCCAGGCCTTTGGTCTGTCCAGCAGCTACGTCGATGCCCTGACGGACAGTTATTTGTACAAGAAAGACGCAGGCGTCGTCCTTACTGTCGTTGCCAATCTTCAGGCCCAGTACCGCGACAATGTCTACAAGGCCTACATGGACGAAGAGCCTTTTGTCATTACTAATGTCCCGCAGTCCTACAGTTTCATCCGGGGTTATCTGCGTCTCTGCATGCCACCGACGATCGAAAGCAAGATCACCGAGGCGCTGGCCGGCGCCACCACTGCTCCCCCACCGAAGGGGAGTGGCCCCGGAACACTTGGGAACCCGGCGCTGGGCACCAAGTAAGGAAGGCAGGAACCGTCGACCCGTCCTTTTGGGCCGGCCCTATCCCCATGTCCGCTGCAAGACCGCGATCCAGTTTTCACAACACAGTTTGCGCATCACGGCCTCGTCGTATCCGTGTTCGCGCATGGCGTCCGTCAACGCCGGCAGCCCTGTCACATCGGCAATGGCGGCCGGTATGCGCGCGCCTTCGAAGTCGGAGCCCAGTCCCACATGATCGACGCCTGCGAGCCCGATCATGTGATCGAGATGACGCAACATGATGTCGAGTCCCGTGTCGTTGCGCCATGATCCGTCGGAGCGCAGGAAGCCGTTGGCGAAATTGAGCCCGATCATGCCGCCCGACTGCCCGATGGCGCGGATCTGGTCGTCGGTGAGATTGCGCGAGGAGGCGCAGATGGCATGCGCGTTGGAGTGGGTGGCGATCAGCGGCGCCGTGCTGATCGCCGCCGCATCCCAGAAACCCCGTTCATTGAGGTGCGAGAGGTCGACGGCGATGCGGAGTTCATTGCAACGGCGGATCAGCTCCTTCCCGGACCCAGTGAGCCCCGGCCCGGTATCGGGCGATGACGGAAAGCGGAACGGCACGCCATGACCGAATTGATTGGGCCTGCTCCACACCGGGCCCAGCGACCTGAGCCCCGCCGCATGCAGCACATCGAGCGCCGTGAGCCCTGGATCGATCGCCTCCGCGCCCTCGATATGCAAGATGGCCGCGACCGTGCCGTCTTCGATGCAGCGGCGGATCTCGAAAGCACTCCGGCACAGCTTGAAGCGGCCCTTGGCCTGCCGCTCGATGCGGAACAGGATTGCCGCCATCTCCATGGTCTTGCGCAGCGCCGCCGCCGCGGGCACTTGCTCCGCCAGCGGCAGATTGAGCTCGTCGGTGTCCGCCACGTCCCCATGGTCGTTGGGAGCGAACACGGCGAACATGCCGCCGGCGAAGCCTCCGGAGGCCATGCGCGGCAGATCGAGATGGCCCTTGCCGTCGCCCGCGATGAAGCCGGCAACCGGATCGCCATCCTGCTTCAGCCACAGGCGGAGCAGAACGTCATTGTGTCCGTCAAAGATGGGAATGGAGCTCATGTCGCGGCGGGCGCCAATATCGTTTCCGCCAGCCGCACCCAATAGCTGACACCGGTGGGAATGGCATTGTCGTTGAAGTCGTAGGCCGGATGATGGCAGAAGGCCGTGTCGCCGTTGCCCAGGAAGATGAAGGCGCCGGGCCTGGCCTCGAGCATGAAGGAAAAGTCCTCTGCCCCCATGACGGGCGCGAAGTTCGCGTCGACATTCTGCGTCCCCGCGACCTGGCGCGCCACCTCCGCCGCGATCGCCGTTTCGCGTTCTTGGTTGAGGGTGACGGGATACCCCATTTCAAATTCGTAGTTGACGACGGCCTCGCCGCCGAGTGCCGACGCGATTCCCTGGGCGGTCCTGTGAATGTTGGCCTTCGCCAACTTGCGCAATTCGGGATTGAGGGTTCGCGCCGTGCCGATCAGCGTGGCCGACTGCGGAATGACGTTGTTGGCGTCGCCGGCATTGAAGCGGGTGATGGAAACGACGAGCGCGTCTAAGGGGTCGGCATTGCGCGCCGCGATACCCTGCAGGGCGGAAACGATCTGGGCGGCGATGAAGATGGGGTCGACCGCCTTGTGGGGTGCTGCCGCATGCCCGCCCCTGCCGCTGACGGCGATGGAAAACACATCCGCCGCCGCCATGATCGGCCCCGGCCGGATGGCGAACTTGCCGACCGGCAGGCCGGGGAAATTGTGCATGCCATAGACGCTATCGATGGCGAAGCGTTGCATCAGGCAGTCCTTCACCATGGCGAGACCGCCGCCGCCGCCTTCCTCGGCGGGCTGGAAGATGACCGCCACCCGGCCGCGGAAATTGCGCGTCTCGCACAGGTGCCGCGCCGCACCCAGCAGCATGGCGGTGTGCCCGTCATGGCCGCAGGCGTGCATGCGGCCCGGAATTTTCGAGGCATGGGCAAGACCCGTCTCCTCCATGATCGGCAGGGCATCCATATCGGCGCGCATGCCAAGCGTTGGACCTTCGCCATGGCGGCCCTTGACGATACCGACCACGCCGGTGCGGCCGATGCCCGTCGCCACGTCGTCGCAACCGAAGGTCCGGAGCTTCTCGGCCACGAAGGCTGCCGTCTTGTGGACCTCGAACAGGATCTCGGGCTCCATGTGCAGCGCCTGCCGCCACCCGGCGATCTCGGGTAGCATTTCGACGGCGCGATTGAGGAGCGGCATTTGCGAAGCCTTTGAAAAAATGGCCGGGAAGAGCCCCGGCCATCGGAATTATCACTCGCAGGAATTCATCACGCCTTGGCATGCATGGATTCGACATGCTCCCAGTCGACCAGACTGTCGACGAAGGCCTCGAGATATTTCTGCCGGGCGTTGCGGTAGTCGATGTAATAGGCGTGCTCCCACACGTCGCAGCCGAGAATGGGCTTGGCCCCGTGCATCAGCGGGTTCTCGCCGTTCGGCGTCTTCATGATGGCGAGCTTGCCGCCCTTGACCGCGATCCAGCACCAACCGGAGCCGAACTGTGTCAAGCCCGCCTGCACGAAATCGGCGCGCATCTTGTCATAGCCGCCGAGGTCGCTATCGACCGCCTTGGCGAGCTTGGCCGGCAGCTTCTTGCCGCCGCCGCCCTTCTTCATCCACATCCAGAAGTGGGTGTGGTTGTAGTGCTGGCCGGCATTATTGACGAGGCCCGCGTTCTTTTCGGCAAAAGCCGCCCTGCAGATGTCCTCGATCGATTTCGCGGCGAGCGGGCTGTCCTTCAGCAGATTGTTGCCGTTGGTCACATAGGCCATGTGATGCTTGTCGTGATGAAATTCCAGCGTCTCCTTCGACATGAAGGGCGCCAGCGCATCGTAAGAATAGGGCAGGGCGGGCAGTTCGAGAGCCATGTTCGTTCCTCCGGGTCAAGCCTGTCCCGGTCTTTCTAGTCGCTCGCGCCGCCGCCCGCAACTACAGCCGCTTCTCCATGAAAACGCTCATCGGATCGTCGGTGGGATAGCCGCCGAAGGGCCCGCGATTGGCATACCCCAGCGCGCGGTAGAGGCCGAGCGCCTCGGGCTGATGGATGCCGGTTTCGAGCCGGGCGATTTTCATGCCCGCCGCCCGTGCCTCATCCTCGAGCCGCGCCATGATTTTCTTCGCAAGACCGAGGCCGCGCGCCTTGGGGCTGACATAGACGCGCTTCACTTCGGCATAATCCGCATGCAGCCAGATGCCGCCGCAGCCCAGAACCTCGCCGTCCACGGCGGCGGCGAAGAACCGCATTTGCGGATGCGTCAGCGTCCCGACATCGAGCAAATGATTACTCTCCGCCGGATAGAGCGATAGCTGATAAGCGTCGAGTTCCTCGATCAATGCCCGCACTCGCGGCTCGCGCGGATCGGCGGGCGCGATGACGACATTCACTGGAACGCCTGGATCCCTGTCTGCGCCCGGCCGAGGATCAGCGCATGGACGTCATGGGTACCCTCATAGGTGTTGACGGTTTCGAGGTTCACCATGTGGCGGATCACGTGGAACTCGTCGGAGATGCCGTTGCCGCCGTGCATGTCGCGGGCCATGCGGGCGATGTCCAGCGCCTTGCCGCAATTATTGCGCTTCATCAGCGAAATGGCGGGCGGTGCCGCCGTGCCGCGTTCCAGCGCCCGGCCGAGCGCCAGGCAGCCGGCGAGGCCGAGCGCGATTTCCGTCTGCATGTCGGCGAGCTTCTTCTGGACCAGCTGATTGGCGGCGAGCGGCCGGCCGAACTGCTTGCGGTCGAGCGTATATTGGCGAGCCCGATGCCAGCAATCTTCCGCCGCCCCCATGACGCCCCAGGCGATACCGAAGCGCGCCTTGTTGAGGCAGCCGAAGGGCCCGGCGAGGCCCTGCGCATTGGGCAGAACGGCCCCGGCCGGCACTTCCACATTGTCCATGACGATCTCGCCGGTGATCGAGGCGCGCAGCGAGACCTTGCCTACTATTGCCGGTGTCGAGAGGCCCTTGGTTCCGCGCTCGATGAGAAAGCCGTGGATGCCTTCGTCCTCGAGCTTCGCCCATACCACCGCCACATCGGCGATCGGCGAATTGGAAATCCACGTCTTGGAGCCGTTGAGCACGAAGCCGCCGCTGACGCGCTTGGCTCTCGTCTTCATGCCGCCGGGATCGGAGCCGGCATCGGGCTCGGTCAGGCCGAAGCAGCCGACGATCTCACCCGTCGCCAGCTTCGGCAGATATTTCTTGCGTTGGGCTTCCGAGCCATAGGCCTCGATCGGATGCATGACGAGCGAGTTCTGCACGCTCATCGCCGAGCGGTAGCCGGAATCGACCCGCTCCACCTCGCGCGCCACCAGCCCATAGGCCACATAACCCAGCCCTGAGCCGCCATAGGCCTCGGCGGTCATCACCCCGAGAAAGCCCATCTGGCCCAGCTCGTTCATGATCTCGCGGTCGAACCGCTCTTCGCGGAAAGCCTTGAGCACCCGCGGCATGAGCTTGTTCTGGCAGAAGGCGCGGGCCGAATCGCGGATCATGCGCTCGTCTTCGGTCAACCAGCTTTCCAGATCCAGCGGATCTTCCCAATTGAACTCGGCGGCGGCGGCGGGCCCCGGGTTTTTACGGACAGTCTGTCCGGACATGGTCGCAACTCCTGTAATTTTGCGCCTTAAGAGCGCCTTCCCGGTCCGCTTGTCAATTCGGCGGAGTGCGGAGGAATTTGATGAGAAGTGTCAGCCGCGGTCCGACTGATTAAAAAAAACTGGCAATAATTTAAATGGATGGCTGAGGATTCAAAAAATACCAAACTTGCATTTATGGTTTTATATTCGGCAAAATTTTTTGCTTCGGCAAACCCC
>JANMQB010000173.1:0-3735 GCA_031370155.1 Hyphomicrobiales bacterium
GCGCCAGCGGCTGATTGCCAGTCCATTCCAGGTGCTGTAGCCCGAGCCGGCAGCGGTCAGCATAACGGTCAACTGGCCGTTGGACAGAAGTTGCGTGGCCGGTGACAGCGTATACCGCGGGTCGGCCAGGCGCGTCGAAAAGGCCGTGAGATCGCGGGTGATATCTGTGGAAGTCGAAACCACGCTCGCAAGCTTCACCGGCATCTGACGGGGCGCCCGCTCCTGCAACAGGAGCTCGGTTGCCCGCACCAGGGGATCGCCATGAAACTGCCTGCGGATGCAGCCATTGTTCACAGCGTTGAGAATGGCGGCGATAGTCATGCCTTGATGATGGGCGAAGTAAGCCTTGACCGCCGCCATCGTTTCACCGCTCCGCAGGCGCGTGGGCGTGTAATCGAGGGCCTCGTAAAAGCCGTGGCGGCCGCGGCCTCCGGCCAGCTCGAGCGCGGCGAAATTTTCCGCCGCGGCGCGTGGCGCGACCATCGCCGCGAGGCCCGTCGCATAAGGCGCGATGACTGCATGGTCGGCCAGGCCGCGCTTCAGCCCAAGGCCCGGTACGCCGAAGTTGGAATACTGGTAGGTGAAATTCACGTCCCGGGCGCTAAAAGCCGATTCCGAAATTCCCCAGGGCGTGCCGATCGTTTTTGCATACTCGATCTGCCGCCGCACGATGAGGCGCGCGGTCTGGCCGAGGAGGCTGCCGGCCGGCGCGCGCAGCACCAGCGACGGCATGAGGTACTCGAACATCGATCCCGACCAGGACACAAGTGCCGCGCCGCCATGCAGTGCTGTCACCGGGCGGGCCAGCCTGAACCAATGGCGGGCGCGGAAGTCGCCCTTGGCAATCGCCAGGAAACTTGCGAGCGATGCCTCGGAGGCCAGCATGTCATAACAACTCTCGTCGAGAGCCGCCTCGGCGACGCGGTAGCCGATCGACATGAGATTGCGCTGCGGATCCGCGAACAGGTCGAATTCCATATCCATCGCGAGTTTTCGCGCGTCGGCCGCGATAGCTTCCAGCCGGTTGCGTATGGATGCTATCGCGGCGGGATCGAGGGAGGCGTCCTGGAGCTGACTTTCAACGGTCTCCCGCAGCACGACGGCCCAGCGCAGCGCTACATCGCCCTTCGGCGCCTCAAGCCCGGAAGCGATGCCCACAATCGATTCGTGAATGGCGCCCGACTGCACCGCCAGCTCGATGAGGCGCACGGCGAGCAGTTCCGGCGCATTGCGAGCCCGCACAATTCCGCGCCGGAAGGCCGCCAGCTGCTGTTCGGCATGGGCGCGGACCTGTTTGAGACTGCGTTTGCCGCCGGTCAGGGCAAGCAGTTCCTTGCCCAGGATTTCGACGACATCCTCGGAGCCGTCGAGATATTGCGCGGCCGTGGCCGGCTGCTGCGACCAGTGACCGCAGATGTTGGCAAGCGCCACGAGATGGCCACCGAGGTTGCCGCTATCGACGGACGAAACATATTTGGGCTCGAGCGGCCGGAGCGTCTCGGTATCGTACCAATTGTAAAGATGGCCCCTGCACTTCTCCATCTTTTGGACGGTAGCGAGCGTCGCCTCGATCCTGGCGAGCGCGTCGACAAGGCCAAGCCAGCCGAATTCCCGGGCGCTGGCGGCCGACAGCAGATAAAGACCGATGTTGGTGGGCGACGTCCGGTGCGCGATGACGGGCTTCGGATCTTCCTGGAAGTTGTCGGGCGGCAGCATGTTGTCGCCGGACCCGACGAAGGTTTCGAAATACGTCCAGGTCCGGCGCGCCACGACACGCAGCGCCAACCTGTCTTCGGGCGACGCCGCCAATTCATCGGCGGGAACTTGCAGTTGACTGAGCCGCGACGCGATCGCGGGCGCCGCGAGCCACAGCACGGCGAAGGGCATGGCGGAAAAAGCCGAACCATCTCCCCGCATGGCGGCGATGGAGAAAGCCAGCAGTCCTGCCACGATGCTCGACGCCATGAGCTGATAGGTTCCCGACAGTCCGGGCCGCACGCCAGATTGAACTTGCGCGGCGGTCGTCCACTCCAGGAGATTCCTGCGGCTCGCGTAGAGCCGGTAAAGCGTGCGCCCGATCGCATCGGCCAACAATCCCGTCTGGTGGCCCACCAGCACGAGATTGGCGACAGTCAACGCCGTGGCTTGTCCCACGTCGCTGGCAAACATCCGCAGCTGGCTCATTACGGTGATCGGGACATGGCGCAGGCTCGAGCCCGAGAACACCGGCAGAATGGCGGGAATGAACGCCACGAAAACGATGAAGGCGGTCCACGCCGCGGCCAGCGGCCCGGAGAGCCATAACCAGCCCGCCATCAACGCCAGCAATGTGAGGACGGGAGTGAACGAACGCCGCAGATTGTCGATCATTTTCCAGAGGCCGAGCGGCGGCAAGCCGGCAGTGCTTGCCCGCCCCGCCGGAGCGCCGCCCACGATCCACGGCAGCAACTGCCAGTCGCCCCTTACCCAGCGGTGCTGGCGCGCGGCGGCAGCCGCGTAGCGCTCGGGATACTCCTCGACCACCTCAATGTCGCTCACCAAGGCGGTGCGGGCGAAAATGCCTTCGAAAAGATCATGACTCAGCTGCGTGTTTTCGGGAACGCGCCCGGCAAGCGCTGCCTCGAAGGCATCGATGTCGTAGATGCCCTTGCCGGCAAATGACCCTTCGCCGAACAGATCCTGATAGACGTCGGAGACTGCGAAGACATAAGGATCGGTGCCGCGGCGGGTCGAGAAGATGCGCTGGAAGATCGAGCCGTTATCATCGACCGGCAGGGATGGTGTCACGCGCGGCTGCAATATGCCGTATCCACTGACGATCCGTCCCAGGCTCGCATCGAACCGCGGCCGGTTCAGCGGGTGAGCCATTTTGCCGACCAGCCGCCGCGCCGCGTCGCGCGGAAGTTTCGTGTCGGCGTCGAGAGTGATGACGAAGCGGACATCCGGGGGAAGCCTGCCGCCGATGACCATGAAACTCGTGTCGGTGGCGCCCCTGAGCAGGCGGTTCAGTTCATGGAGCTTGCCGCGCTTGCGCTCCCAGCCCATCCACTTTCCCTGTTGTGGATTCCAGCGCCTTAGCCTGTGCAGCAGGAGGAACCGGTCCTCACCGTATTGCTCATTGAGCCGTGCGATGCCGTCGAGAGCCGTGGCGAGAAGCGTTTCATCGTCGGGCGATTGCCCGGTCGCGGAATCGGTCCAGTCGGTGAGTAGCGCGAAGTACAGCTCCCCTGCACTGTTGGCGAGGTAATGAACCTCGAGCCGCTCGACCAGTTCCGCAATGTCGTCATGGGACGTGAGAAGCGCGGGCACGGCCACGAGTGTGCGCAAGTGAGCGGGAACGCCGTCGCGGAGAGCGAGGCCCGGCAGGACAACGGGCCGCAGCAATTGCGTCAGCGCGTAATTGACCATGGCCATGCCAACCTCGAAGGCGGGTCCAAGCGCCAACAAGACCAGCAGGCCGAGGAGAGGGACCGCTACACCGGCCTCGGCGAGAGGCCATAGCCCGAGCCCCACGACCAGCACGGAGATCAGCGAAATGGCGCCGAGATAGCCGGCCAGGCGCGAGGCCCGCACGGCATCGGCAACCCGCCGCCGCAGCGGCGGACGGTAACCGACCGCCGTCTCAAAACTGGCGCGGCCCGCACCCACGATGTGATAGCCTGGATGTGTCGCGGCTTCGCCGTCGTCGTCGTGCACGGCGGCGGCCCGCGCCAGTGCCAGACGCGCGACTTCGAG
>JANMQB010000039.1:0-4047 GCA_031370155.1 Hyphomicrobiales bacterium
CGATGCGCTCCGGATTGCGCAGAGCGATTTGTTTCGGAACCAGTTCTCCGACGATCAGCGACAGATAGGTGATGAGCCCGATGACCAGGCCGAACCCGATGGGCTCCGCCGCGCGCTCTGGCATTCCAAGCGTCATCAACCAGCCGGAGACCCGTCCCCCAAGCGTCACCCCGGAAAACGCCCCCGCCACAATGCCGATGAGCGTGATGCCGATCTGCACCGTCGACAGGAACCGGCCCGGATCGGACGCCAGCGCCAAGGCGCGCCGGGCGCCCTTGACTCTTTGGGTGGCCAGCGACCGCAGCTTGGCGGCGCGCGACGATGCGACGGCGAGCTCCGACATGGCGAGGAGCCCGTTCAGCAGGATGAGAAGGCAAATGACCGTGATTTCAATATAGGGCATGGTCAATTCAGGCGGGAACCGTCACCTGGCGCCGGTCAGAACGGCCGGCGCCTCGAGGCAGTCTTTCACCGATTTGATGAAGGCGGCCGCCTCGTAACCGTCGACAATGCGGTGATCGAAGGACGATGACAGGTTCATCATCTGGCGGATAACGATGGCGCCGTCGCGAACCATGGGCCGCTCCAATATCTTGTTGACGCCGACGATCGCCACCTCCGGCGGATTGATGATCGGCGTCGCGGCAATCCCGCCAAGCGCTCCGAGGCTGGTGACCGTGATGGTCGAGCCGGTCAGCTCCTCGCGGCTGGATTTGCCCGACCGCGCCGCCTCGCTCAGCCGCCCAATCTCCGCCGCCAGTTGCCAGATATCCTTCGCCTCGGCATGGTGGATCACCGGAACCAAGAGGCCGCGCTCGGTCTGCGTGGCAATGCCGGCATGCACCGATTTGAAGCGGCGGACAATACCCTGCGCGTCGTCGAAATGGGCGTTGACGCCCGGATGGGCTGCCAGGCTTTTTATCAGGGCACGGATCAAAAACGGCAGCGGAGTCAAGTGGCCGCGCGTTCCCCGGGCGCTATTGAGATCGCGGCGCAATGCCTCGAGCTCCGTCACATCGACCTCTTCGACGAAGGCGAAATGCGGAATCCGGCGCTTGGCATCCTGCATGCGTTCGGCGATGCGCCGCCTGAGCCCGAAGATCTTGATGTCTTCGGCGCCCGCTTCCTTGGCGCCCATGACCGGTCTGGCCAGTGCCGGAGCCGCGGCCTGGCGGCTGAGCAGGATCGCATCGAGGTCGCCATGTTGGACGCGGGCCGCAGGGCCGGTTCCCGCGATGGCGGCAAGATCGATGCCGAGTGCGCCGGCGCGGGCCCGCACCGCGGGCGAGGCCAGCGCCTTGCCGCCCGCCTTGCTCGTGGCGGCGCGGCTCGCCGGTTGGGCGGACGCCGCGGCCGGCGCGGCATTTGGCATTTCCGGTCGCGGCGCTGCCTCGCCGCCGGCGACCTCAAACACCACAAGCTCGGAGCCCACCGCGGCCTTCGTTCCCTCTTCGCCCTGGCGCGATACGATGCGGCCCGACACCGGAGAGGCGACCTCCACCGTCGCCTTGTCGGTCATGATGTCGACCAGCGGCTGCTCTTCGCGAACCTCGTCGCCGACCCCGGCATGCCACTTGACGATCTCGGCTTCGGCGGTGCCTTCGCCGACATCGGGAAGCTTGAAGACAAAGCGGCCCATCGCCTCAACCCGCCATGATCTGGCGGATCGCCTTCGCCACCCGCAAGGGCCCCGGGAAATACTCCCACTCGAACTCGCGCGGATAGGGCGTGTCCCATCCGGTGACGCGCAGGACCGGCGCTTCGAGGTGGTAGAAGCAGCGCTCCTGCACCAGTGCTGAAAGCTCAGCACCATAACCGCTGGTCCGCGTCGCCTCGTGGACGATGAGGCAGCGCCCGGTTTTCTCCACCGAGGCTGTGATGGCCTCGATATCGATCGGCATCAAGGTGCGGAGATCGAGGATTTCGGCATCGACGCCGGTCTCGGCCGTGGCCGCCAGCGCCACCAGCACCATGGTGCCATAGGCGAGAATGGTCAGCGCCTCGCCCTGGCGCGCCACGGCGGCCTGGCCCAGCGGGATCGAATAGTAGCCCACCGGAACTTCGCCCGCCGGGTGCTTGGCCCAGGTCTCGACCGGCTTGTCATGGTGCCCGTCGAAGGGCCCGGCATAGAGCCGCTTCGGTTCGAAGAACAGCACCGGATCGTCGTCCTCGATGGCGCTGATCAGCAGGCCCTTGGCGTCGTAGGGGTTCGACGGGATCACCGTCTTGAGGCCGCAGACATGGGTGAACAGGCCTTCCGGACTCTGGCTGTGGGTCTGGCCGCCGAAGATGCCGCCGCCATAGGGCGCCCGCACCGTGATCGGCGCGTTGAATTCTCCCGCCGACCGGTAGCGCAGGCGCGCCGCTTCGGAAACCAGCTGGTCGAAGGCCGGATAGATGTAGTCGGCGAACTGGCACTCGACCACCGGCCGCAAGCCATAGGCCCCCATGCCGATCGCCACCGCGATCTGGCCGCTCTCGGCGATCGGCGCATCGAACACGCGCTGTTCGCCGTAGCGCTGCTGCAGCCCGTCGGTGACGCGGAACACGCCGCCGAAGAAGCCGACGTCCTCGCCGAAAATCAGCACATCGGGGTCGCGCGCCAGCATCACGTCCATGGCCGAATTGAGCGCCTGCACCATGTTCATCGCCGTCATGGCTTGCCGTTTCCGGCGGAGGCCCGCAGGCGCGCCAGTTCCGCCTGCTGCTCGCGCAGGTGCCACGGCATCTCCTTGTAGACATCCTCGAACATGCTGCCGGGATCGTGGTGGGGCCCGCCGCCATGCACGCCGAGCTTCTGGGCTTTGCGGTTGTCGGCATCGACCTGCGCTTCGATCTCCGCGGTGAGTGCCGCATGGCGCGCCTCGTCCCATTCGCCGATGCGCATGAGATGGGCTTTGAGCCGCTGAACCGGATCGCCGAGCGGCCAGTGCTGGTATTCGTCGCCAGGACGGTAGCGGCTCGGATCGTCGCTGGTTGAATGTGGTGCGGCGCGATAGGTGAAAAGCTCGATGAGGGTGGGCCCGTGATTGCCGCGCGCCCGCTCGGCGGCCCAGCGCGTGACCGCGTGCACCGCTAGAAAATCGTTGCCGTCGACGCGAATGCCGGGGATGCCGAAGCCCACGGCGCGCGAGGCAAAGGTCGTTTCCTCGCCCCCCGCCACGCCCTGGCTCGACGAGATCGCCCACTGGTTATTGACCAGATTGAGGATGACCGGCGCGCGATAGACCGCGGCGAAGGTCAGCGCCTGGTGGAAATCGCCTTCCGCCGAGGCGCCCTCGCCGATCCACGCGGCGGCGATCTTGCTGTCGCGCTTGTAGGCCGACGCCATGGCCCAGCCCACGGCCTGCGGAAACTGCGTGCCGAGATTGCCGGAGAGCGAGAAGAAGCCCGCCTCGCGCACCGAATAGAGCACCGGCAGTTGCCGCCCTTTCAGGCGGTCGCGGGAATTCGAGTAGATCTGGCACATGAGATCGAAGATCGGCCAGTCGCGGGCGATCAACAGGCCCTGCTGGCGATAGGATGCAAAGCACATGTCGTCGCGATTGAGGGCGAGGGCCTGGGCCACCGCGACCGCCTCTTCGCCGGTGCATTTCATGTAGAACGGCGTCTTGCCCTGGCGCTGCGCCTTGAACATGCGGTCGTCGAAGACGCGCGTCAGCACCATGGCCCGCAATCCCCGGCGCAGCGTATCGGCATCGAGCTTCGGGTCCCAGGGGCCCACCGCCCCGCCTTGATCGTCGGTGACGCGCACCAGGCCATAGGCGAGATCGCGCGTTTCCGATGCCTTGGCATCGCTCCTCGGCCGCTTTGCGTCGCCCGCTTTCGGCAGATCGAGATAGCTGAAATCCGGCACGTCGCCGGGCCTGACGCGCGATTCGGGAATATGCAGACGGAGTGAGGAGTCTTGCTTCATACTCGATCTCGTTGCCGATGGCCGCATGCTACTCCGGATTTGAGCGGAGCCGCAATCGGGGTAAGATCGCGGCGGCTGCCGTGGTGCCGTGGAGAGCGGGAAATGTACGAAGCCGGTCTGAATTTCGCGCT
>JANMQB010000074.1:0-3937 GCA_031370155.1 Hyphomicrobiales bacterium
AGACGAGTGATGCCATCATCAACAGATGCCAGGAGTGGGTGGCGCAGAATTACCAGTTACCATCGCCGGTCGCGGCCATGATTGAGGTATCCAATCTTGCGGAACGTACTTTCG
Organism: Hyphomicrobiales bacterium; assembly: GCA_031370155.1. Taxonomy (GTDB): domain Bacteria; phylum Pseudomonadota; class Alphaproteobacteria; order Rhizobiales; family Aestuariivirgaceae; genus Aestuariivirga. The sequence continues at coordinate 115 of JANMQB010000074.1, forward strand.
CACGGCGCTTCCGCGAAGCCACTGGAATGACTCCACTGGATTACGTGCATGCGCTGAGGCTCGAGGAAGCCAAGCAGATGCTGGAAACGGGTGATCTGCCAGTCGAGGCCATTGCCAATGAAGTGGGCTACGAGGATGCCAGCTTTTTCGGGCGCCTGTTCCGCCGCAAGGTTGGATTGACGCCGGCACAGTACCGGCTGCGCTTTGGCTCGCTGCGCCGGGCTCTCAGATAACCGGCCGCTTACCCTTCGATCCGTACCAGCCGCCAAGGGCTTTCTCAAAGGCAAGGCCGGCGCGGAAACAGCGGGCGTCGTCCCAGGTGCGGGCGACGATCTGGATGCCGGTGGGCACGCCATACGAGGTGAAGCCCGAGGGCACGGCCAGCACCGGGCAATTGTGCAGCATGTTGAACTGGTGGGTCATCACCCAGCCATATTCGGGATCGGCTTTCTTGCCGTTGACGGTGAAAGTTTCGTCCCACGGATCGTGATCGGCCTTGACCGCCGGCAGATTGTTGGTCGGACAGATGAAGACGTCGTGGCTCGCCAGCACGGGACCGAGGGTGCGGTACATCTCATGGATGCGGGCCCAGGGCTTGTGAATGTCGTCCATGGCGGAATTGCGTTCGACCGCATCGGCGAATTTCAGCGCGTAGTCGGTCATGAGATGCGCGTGTTTCTTGCGGTGCCAGACAGTCTGGCGGCCGAAATCCATCATGTTGTACCAGTGGAAGCAATCGCGATCGACGTCGGCGGTCCAGCCGAGATCGACTTCTTCCACTCTGGCGCCGAGGGAGCGGAAGACGGCAATGGCGGCGAGCGTGTTCCTCCGCACCTCGGCGTCGACCTCGACGTAACCGAGATCAATCGAGTAAGCGATCTTCATGCCCCGCACGCTTTCCGCCTGCATCGGCAGCTTGACGCGTTGGCGGATCGAATCGTGATCGAGCGGATGGGGCCCCGCCGTCACCCGCTGCATGAGGGCGGCATCGGCGATCGATCGCGTCATCGGCCCGCAATGGTTGAAGCGGTCGTAGTTGGCCGGCGGGCCGTCGGGGTTGCGGCCGTGCGGCGGCTTGAAGCCGACGACACCGCAGGCGGAAGCCGGTATGCGGATCGCGCCGCCTATGTCGGTGCCGGTGGCAAGGGTGGTGAAAGCCGCCGCGAGTGCCGCACCCGAACCGCCGGACGATCCGCCCGGTCCCCAATCCGGATTCCATGGATTGTGCGTCACACCCCAGATGCGCGAGTGCGTGACACCCGACAGGCAGAATTCCGGCGTGGTGGTGCGGGCGAAGACGATGGCGCCGGCTTTTTGCAGGCGCTCGATCATCGGATCAGAATGGGTGTCGATATGGTCCTTGAAGATGAGCGAGCCATGGGTGGTGCGTTTGCCCGCGACGCGCTGGGCGTCCTTGACGGCGAGGGGCACGCCTTCGAGGGGCTTGAGTCTCGCACCGCGCTTCATGTAGCGAGCCTCCGACTGATGCGCTTGCGTCAAGGCTTCGTCGAAATACATGTCGGCCAGGCAATTGATCGGCGGGTTGAGTTTCTCCGCCCGGGCGATAAGTGCCGCCAGCAATTCCACGGGCGAGAGCTTGCGCGACTTGAAGAGTTTCAGGGCCGCGGTGGCGGAGAGGTAGCAGAGATCGTCATTGGTCATGGACAGGCTCGGGGAGTTGGCGCTAGGCAATGGTAAATAGATTGAACCGGAATTGGGAGATGAGTCCATGGCTGGCAGGCTGCAGGGCAAGACGGCGATCGTGACATCGGCGGCGCAGGGCATCGGCCGCGCCTCGGCCATCGCCATGGCGCGCGAGGGGGCCAAGGTCTATGCGACCGACATCCGCGACGACCTGCTCAAGACATTGCAACAGGAACAGGCGGGAATCGAAACCTTCGTCCTCGATGTCCTCAAGCAAGTTGAAGTCGATGCGGCGGCAAAACGGGTGGGCGTGCCAGACATCTTGTTCAACTGCTCGGGCCATGTGCATGCCGGCACGATCCTCGAGACCGACGACAAGGCCTGGGACTTTTCCTTCGACCTCAATGTCAAGGCGCATTACCGCATGATCAAGGTGTTCATGCCGGGCTGGCTGGCGCGCGGCCGCGGCACCATCGACAATATGGCTTCGGCCGCCTCCTCGATCAAAGGCGTTGCCAACCGTTTCGTCTACGGCGCCACCAAGGCGGCGGTGATCGGCATGACCAAGGCGCTGGCCGCCGACTTCACCTCCAAGGGCATCCGCGTCAACGCCATCTGCCCGGGAACCGTGGAAAGCCCGTCGCTGATCGAGCGCATGAAGGCGCAGGGCGATTTCGACAAGACCAGGGCCGCCTTCATCGCCAGGCAGCCCATGGGCCGCATGGCGGAGGCCGCCGAAATCGCCAGCCTCGTCGTCTATCTTGCCAGCGATGAATCGGCCTTCGTCACCGGCCAGACCTTCGTCATCGACGGCGGCTGGTCGGTTTGAGGGGCGAGGACGCCCCATTGGCAAGGCAGGTCCATGCGCATAGGATAAGAAATTGAACGCCCGGAAAGAGGCGCGAGGGAGAATTTGCGTGGCGACAGCGAGTGCGTCCGGCCGGCGGGCAGCGATCGAGGCCAAGGGCGTCTCGAAGGTTTTCCAGGGTTCAGGACAGGATACCGTCACCGCACTCGACCGCGTGTCGGTGACCATCCTCGAGAATGAATTCTTCACGCTGCTCGGTCCTTCGGGCTGCGGCAAGACCACGCTCCTGCGCCTCATCGCCGGCTTCGATTTTCCCACGGAGGGCGAAATCCTACTCCATGGCGAGGACATAGCACCGCTGCCGCCCTACAAGCGGCCGGTCAACACGGTGTTCCAGAACTACGCGCTCTTCCCGCACATGACGGTTGCCCAGAATATCGGCTTCGGCCTCGAAATGCTGGGCAAGCCGCGGGCCGAAGTCGCCGCGCGGGTGACCGAGATGCTGCGGCTGGTGCGCATGGAGGAGCTCAGGAACCGCAAGACCAGCCAGATTTCCGGCGGCCAGCAGCAGCGCGTGGCGCTGGCACGCGCGCTGGCGCCGGCCCCAAAGGTGTTGCTGCTCGACGAGCCGCTCTCGGCGCTCGACTACAAGCTGCGCAAGGACATGCAGATCGAATTGAAGCGGCTGCAGCTCGAGACCGGCATCACCTTTATCTTCGTCACCCACGACCAGGAAGAAGCGCTGACCATGTCGGACCGCGTCGCGGTCATGTCGAAGGGCAAGATTCTGCAGGTGGGCACCCCGCACGACATCTATGACCGGCCGGCCGAACGCTTCGTCGCCAATTTCATCGGCGAGACGAATTTTCTCGAAGGCAAGATCGTCTCGACGGCCAAGGGCACGGCCAAGGTCAAGCTCGCCTCGGGTGCTACGATTTCCGCGGGCCTGCCCGAAGGCTTCAATCCCTCAGGCCAGGTGACCGTGGTGGTCAGGCCCGAACATGCCAATGTGATCAACGGCAAGAGCAAGGCCACGGTTACGGGCAGGCTCGACAACATCGTCTATTTCGGCACCGATACGCATTACTACGTGACCCTCAGGGGCGGCGGCGAGTTCATCGTCAGGCACCAGAACAGCCGGATGGGCCGGAAAGAGATCGAGCGCGGCGCCGCCGTCGGCGTTGCCTTCGAAGCCGGCGCCGCTCAGGTGTTGAGGGACTGAATGGCAAGCGCCGCCGAAACGGCTCTGACAGCCGAGTGTGCCGATGTGCGCAATCGCTGGTGGCTGACGGCGCCGGCGCTTTTTATCATTTTCTGCGCCGCGCTCGGACCGCTGCTCGTCGTCCTTACCTAAACTTTCCTCACCAAGGG
>JANMQB010000092.1:0-3368 GCA_031370155.1 Hyphomicrobiales bacterium
CAAAAAAACTCTACCCGCTCGCCGCCTTCCTGGCGTGTCCGGCCGCCACGACCTCGCCGAACAGTTCGATGATCCGGTCGATCTCGGCAAAACTATGCGCCGCCGAAACCGAACAGCGCAGCAGGCAGAGCTTGTTGGGCGTGCCCGGCGGCAGTCCGATATTCACGTAGACGCCGGCCTCGAGCAGCGCGTTCCACATGGCGATGGTCGAGGGCTCGTCCGGGCACCTGACCGCGATCACCGGGCTCACCGTGTCGCAGCCCGTCTCAAGGCCAAGCCGCCTGAAGCCGGCGAACAGCCGCGCCGAATTGGCCCGCAGGCGTTCGCGGCGTTCCGGCTCGGCGGCGAGTTTCCTGACCGCCGCCAGCGAGGTGGCGATCGAGGCGGGCGACGACGACGCCGTGAACATGTAGGGCCGCATGGCATAGCGCAGCGTCTCGAACAGCGGATGATTGCCGGCCCCGAAGCCGCCGATGGCGCCCACGCTTTTCGAGAAGGTGCCGACCACGAAGTCGACCTCGTCCTCGAGCCCCGCCTCGTCGGCAAGACCGCGGCCATGGGGTCCGAGCACGCCAAACGAGTGCGCCTCGTCGGCGAGAAGCTGGAACCCGCGCCGCTTTTTCACTTCGACGAAATCGGCAAGCGGCGCCCTGTCGCCCAGCATCGAATAGATGCCTTCCACGACGACGAGCCTGCCGCCCTCCTCGCCATCCGAGCGCGCCAGCCGCTTGTCGAGGTCTCCAGCGTCGTTGTGACGGAAGCGCACCAGCTTGGCCCCCGACAGGGTGCAGCCGTCATAGATCGAGGAATGCGAATCGGCGTCGAGATAGATCGTGTCCTTGGGCCCCGCCAGCCCCGCCAGCATGCCGAGATTGGCCTGATAGCCGGTGGTGAAGACGATGCAGTGGCGGCGGTTGAGAAATTTGGTGAGCTCCGCCTCGAGCTCCTTGTGCAGAGCGTAGGTTCCATTGGCGATGCGCGAGCCGGTGGTACCGGTGCCGAATTGCGCCATCGCCTGCTGGCCTGCCTTGACGCAATCGGCATCGAAAGTGATGCCCATATAATTGTTGGTGCCGGCGAGGATGGTTTCGCGGCCGTTGATCACGGCGCGGGTGGGCGACAGGATTTTCTCGTTGGTGAGCCCAACCGCATTGGCGCCCGCCGCCATGATGCGGGCGTGGCGCTCGGCGATGCTCCGGTGCTTTTCCAGCAGATCGATCATGGCTGGGTCTTTTTCGTCCTCGCCTCGACCACCTGGGCGAGATCGGCGATGGTGCGGGTCTCGGACAGCACGTTGAGCGGAATTTCGATGTCGAAGCGGTCCTCCACCTCCATGATGAAGTCCATGACCGTCACCGAGTCGATGTTGAGATCGGTGGAAATGTCGGTGTCGGGCTTGAGCGTGGTGCCGTTCGTATTGAACGGCTCAAGCAACTCGCGGATTTGCGCGATGGTGTCGGTCATGCCTTGGTCTCTTCGGTGTGGCTGGCCCGCCTTCTATCGGGCCCGCGCCCGGGCGGCAACCACCCCTCGCGGCGGTACCATTCGACGGTGCGGGCAAACCCCGCCTCGAAGCCGATGGCATCGGCGAGCGGCAGACCAGGCCCGCGGGCCACCCAGTCGCCGTGATAGAGTTCGGCGATCTTGCCGGGCGTCGCCATGCCGGGTTTGCCGGTGAGACGCGAAATTCCGCCGGCCGCCGCGGCCACCGCCGCCGGCACGAATCTGGGCAGGAAGACGGGACGGATCGAAACGCCTTCGACCCGCTGCGCCGCGGCGATGAGATCGGCCCAGCCATAGCCCTCCGGCGTCCCGTCGCTCAGTTCAAAGCAACCGCGCGTCCTGTGCTCGACCGCATCGGCGATGGTGCGCGCCAGGTCTTCCACATGGATGAGCGAGAAGCGCGCCGCTGGCCGGCCGGGGATCACTGCGATGGGCCGCGTCAGCGCCGCGACCAGCGGCAGCGTGCCGCGGTCTCCCGGCCCATAGACCACCGGCGGGCGCAGTATGATTGCGTTGAGCGAGGCCACACCCGCCTCGAGCAGTTGCTCCGCCGCGCGCTTGCTGGCGGCATAGGCCGAAAGCCGCGGCTCGCGCGCCGCGAGCGATGAGACATGAACGAAACGCTTGACCCCGGCCCGCTCCGCCGCCGCCGCCACCGCCGCGGTTCCCTGTTCGTTGACGGCGAAATAATCCTTCAGGCTGAGCGCCGTGATGGCGCCCGCCAGATGCACCACCGCATCCGCCCCGCGCACCAGCGCGTCGAGCGCCGCCGCATTGCCGAGATCGCCTGCGACAATCCGGATGTCACTCGGCAGCCGCGCTCGCGCCGGATCGCGCGCCAGCGCCACCAGCCGGTGCCCGCATTTCAGGAGTTCGGCTACGGCATGGCGCCCGGCAAAGCCGGTGGCGCCGGTGATGGCGATCGTCTTGGCCATTGTATCCTCCCCCTCCCCCTTGTGGGAAGGAAATGATTGTCGCTGTGTGTAGCACGCGATTGCAGCGCGTTGCATAACTCTTTGATCATGCTTGATCTGTGCATCCGGCTGTGGCTCGGTGATGGCTGCAGTTTCATTTCAAGCGCTACCTATTTGGCCATGAGGTAGCAGACTGGAGGCCTTCGGTGCCGACCATTCACCTGACCAAATCTGCAATCGATGAGCTGCTGCCTGTGGCCTCGGATGTGGTCTACTGGGATGACAGTCTCGCAGGTTTTGGCCTGAAGGTGACACCTCGGGGCCGCAAGGTCTTCATCGTCTTGTACAGGACGAAAGACGGCTTTAGTCGTCTCCGGAAATACACCATCGGCCCCTATGGCCAGATCACCTTGGCGATTGCCCGGATCACCGCCCAGAAAGTATTGGTAGCCCGGCTGGAGGGGAAGGACCCTGCCGGGGAGAAGCGCAGGCTTCGGCAGAAAGTCATCGGGATGCCATAGAGGATGTCGTCGCCGACTACCGGCTTCGGCATGTGAATGCCATTCGCTCGGCCTCCGAGACCAACCGGATCCTGGACCGGGAGGTTCTAAACAGGTGGAAGGGCCGATCGATCAGCGAGATCACCCGTCAGGATGTCCTGAAGCTGTTGGACGAGATCGTCGACCGGGGCTCGCCCGGCATGGCCAATCGGGTCTTCACCGTCGTGCGAGCCCTGTTCAATTGGGCCATCGGCAGGGACATCCTGGAAAGGTCGCCTTGTGCTGGACTTTCCAAGCCCTCGCAGGGCCAATCGAGAGACCGGGTTCTTTCCGATGACGAGCTGAGGGCCGTAATCTTCGCCGCCAGACAGGCCGGCAGGCCTTACGGGGCCATAGTCGAGCTTCTGGCTCTTACCGGTCAGCGCCGCAATGAAGTGGCAAGCATGAGATG
>JANMQB010000125.1:0-15745 GCA_031370155.1 Hyphomicrobiales bacterium
GAGGCGCCAAAAGGAGCAGCCCCGGTTCTGCTTATCGACGAGATCGACCGCACCGACGAAGCCTTCGAGGCCTTCCTGCTCGAAGTCCTCTCGGACTTCCAGGTGACCATCCCGGAGCTCGGCACGATCAAGGCGGAAGAGCCGCCCATAGTCGTCATCACCTCGAACCGCACCCGCGAAGTACATGACGCGCTGAAACGGCGCTGTCTCTACCATTGGGTCGGCTATCCGGACGCCAAGCGCGAGCTGGAAATCGTCATGGCCAAGCGGCCGGAGGCCTCGGCGGCGCTGGCGAAGGAAGTCGTCGCCTTCGTGCAGGCGCTTCGCGGCGGCGATTTGTTCAAGGCGCCGGGCGTGGCCGAGACGCTCGACTGGGTGTCGGCGCTGCACGAGCTCGACAGCGTGACGCTCGATCCGCAGACGGTGAACGATACGCTGGGCGTATTGCTTAAATATCAGGACGACATCGTGCGCATGGAGGGCTCGGAAGCCAAGCGCATCCTCGACCAGATCAAGGACGAGCTCCGGACCATGGCGCGGGTCTAGGCCGATGCCGTCCGCCGCCAACCAGAACACCCCCGCGCCCACGGGCAAGCTCGCCGCCAATATCATGCATTTCGCCCGGGTGCTGCGCGAGGCGGGGCTTCCCGTAGGGCCGGGTTCGGTGATCGACGCGCTCGATGCGGCACAGTGCGGCTCGCTTCGCATGCGCGAGGATTTCTACTGGACCCTGCACAGTGTTTTCGTCAAACGGCGCGACCACAAGGAGCTTTTCGACCAGGCCTTCCATGTGTTCTGGAAGAAACCGAAGATGCTGGAACAGCTGATGCAGCTGATGTTCCAGCAGATCACCAGGGCCTGCGACGACAAAGCGAAGCAGGCGGGATTCCGGCGGCTGGCCGAAGCCATGTTCGACCAGGTGCAGACGCAAAGCCGCCGTGAGCAAAAGCCGGAGGCGCTTGAGCTCGATGCCTCGTTCACGGCTTCGGCGGATGAAGTGCTGCGGCGCAAGGACTTCGAGCAGATGACGGTAGCTGAACAGGCGCAGGCGAGAGCGGCGATCGCGCGACTGAGGCTGCACAGAACCGAGATTCTGACGCGCCGCTTCCAGCGGGCGCTCAAGGGCCCGAGCATCGACATGCGCCGCAGCCTCAAGGGCTCGCTCCGGGCGGGCGGCCATTATATCGATCTCGAACGGCGCGAGCGGCGCACCCGCGAGCCGCCGCTGGTGGTGCTGTGCGACATTTCCGGCTCGTGCTCGAGCTACAGCCGCATGTTCATTCATTTCCTGCAGGCGCTGACCAAGGACCGCGACCGGGTGAGCGTGTTCCTGTTCGGCACCAGGCTCACCAACATCACCCGCGAGCTCAAGCGCCGCGACATCGACGAGGCGATGGGCAAGGTTTCGGGCGTCGTCAAGGACTGGTCGGGCGGCACCCGCATCGGCACCTCGCTGAAGGAGTTCAATTACCGGTGGGCAAGACGGGTGCTGACGCAAGGCGCCCACATGCTGCTGATGACCGACGGGCTCGATCGCGAGGATGCGGGGCTCCTCGCCCATGAAATGGTGCGGCTGCGGCGCCAGGCGCGGCGCATCGTCTGGCTCAATCCGCTGCTCCGCTATGACGGCTTCGAGGCGCGCGCCGCCGGCATCCGCGCCATCATGCCCCATGTCGACGAGTTCCGCCCGGTGCACAGCCTCGACAGCCTCGCAGATCTCGCCGCAACGCTTGCGAGGCCCGGCGGCCCGGCGCATGATCCGCGCCGCTGGCTGGGAAAAACGCTGCATTAGGAGTGCTGTCCATGCAAGATATTCTCGATCAGGCGGCGCAGTGGCTGAAGGACGGCCGCAAGGTGGCGCTCGCCACCGTCATCGAAACCTGGGGCTCGGCGCCGCAGCCGGTCGGCAGCCAGTTGGCGATCGACGGGGAGGGTAATTTCATCGGCTCGGTGTCGGGCGGCTGCGTCGAAGGTGCGGTGGTCACCGAGGCGCTCGACATCATCGCCTCGGGCAAGCCCAAGACCCTGCATTTCGGTGTCGCCGACGAAACGGCCTGGAAGGTGGGTCTCGCCTGCGGCGGCCAGATCCGCGTCTATGTGGAGCCGCTGGCTTGAAGCGCGACATTCTTGATAAACTTCTCGCTGCGCGGGCGGAACGCGAAGCCGTGGCGCTTGTGACCCAACTCGACAGCGGTGCGCAGCGCATCGTGGCGCGCAGCGGGGCGGCGAAGGATACGCTCGCAGGTGTGCTTGAAGAAGCTCTCCGCTTCGACCAGAGCGGCGTGCATGAAGGGCAGTTCGTCCATATCTACAATCCGCCGCTCAGGCTGGTGATGATCGGCGCCGTGCACATCGCGCAGGGCGTGATCCCCATCGCCCAGCAGGCGGGTTATGATATAATCGTGATCGATCCGCGCGGCGCCTTCGCCACCGGCGAACGCTTTCCCGGCGTGGCGCTCCTTGTCGAATGGCCCGACGAAGCGATCCCCAGAATCGGCCTCGATCAGCGCACCGCCATGATGGCGCTGACCCACGATCCCAAGATCGACGATCCGGCGCTCGCGGCGGCGCTCAAATCCGATGTCTTCTATATCGGCGCGCTAGGCTCGAAGAAATCTCATGCCAGCCGCTGCGCAAGGCTGAAGGACAAGGGCTTCAGCGAGGCCGAGATCGCCCGCATCCACGGGCCCATCGGGCTGGCCATCGGCGCCAAGGGCGCTACTGAAATCGCCATCGCCATCATGGCGGAAATGACCCGCGCCCTGCGGCTGGGGACCTGACATGGACTTCGGCGAGATTCCCGTAAGCCGGGCCGAGGGCGCGATTCTGGCGCACACGGTGAAACATGCGGGAGGCGTGTTCAAGAAGGGCCGGGTGCTGTCGGCGGAGGATGTGGCGGCAATCGCCGAGGCGGGAATCGGCCAAGTCTTCGCGGCACGGCTCGGCCCTGACGACGTGCCGGAGGACGAGGCGGCTTCGGCCATCGCCGAGGTGGCGGGCGGCGGCGGCACTTCGGCGCAGGCGCCCTTCACCGGCCGCGCCAACCTGCATGCGAGCGTGCATGGGTTGGCGTTGGTCGATGTGGCGAGGGTTCGAGCGCTCAACCGGCTGCACGAAAGCCTGACGCTTGCCACCGCCGCCAGCCATGCGGTGGTGGAGAAGCGCCAGATGGTGGCGACGGTGAAAATCATTCCCTTCGCCGTACCGCGCGACATTCTCGCCAAGGCGTTGACCATCATCGGCAACGAGCCGGTCATTCGCGTCGAAGCGTTTCGGCACCGGCAGGTGGGACTGGTCATCACCCGCCTGCCGCAGACCAAGCCGTCGCTGACCGCCAAATCGGAAGCGGCGATGCGCCAGCGGATTGCCGCCCTCGACGGCGAGCTTGGCCCCGTCATCGTCTGCGACCACGCGATCGCCCCGGTGCGCGAGGCGATCCGCAAGCTCAAGGCGCAGCATTGCCATCCCATCCTGATGTTCGGCGCCTCGGCTATCGTCGATCGCGGCGATGTGATCCCCGCCGCGGTGGCGGCGGCGGGCGGCGAGGTGGTGCATCTCGGCATGCCGGTCGATCCCGGCAATTTGATGATGTTCGGAAGGCTGGAAGGCGTGCCGGTGATCGGGGTTCCCTCCTGTGCCCGCTCGCCCAAGGTCAACGGCTTCGACTGGGTACTGGAGCGGGTGATGGCGGGCCTGCATGTGGCCGCCGAAGACATAATGGATATGGGGGCAGGGGGGCTCTTGGCCGAGATTCCGACGCGACCGACCCCGCGTGAGGGAAGGCCCAAGGTGGCGCGCGCCGCCAAGGTCGCTGCCATCGTGCTGGCGGCGGGGCAATCGAAGCGCATGGGAGCCAACAAGCTGCTCGCCGATCTCGGCGGCGCGCCGATGATCCGGCGCAGCGTGAAGGCGGTACGGGCCGCCGGGGTGGAGACGGTGATCGCGGTCACCGGCCATGAGGCCGGCAAGATCGCCGCCGCCCTCGAGGGGTTCGGCATCGAGATCGCGCACAATCCCGATTACGCCCAGGGTCTGGCCACCTCGCTGAAGCGCGGGCTTGCCGCCGTGCCGGGTGATGCCGACGCGGTCTTGGTCTGTCTCGGCGACATGCCGCGGGTGACGCCCAAGGCGATCGGACGGCTGATTGCCGCCTTCAATCCCGAGGAGCAACGGACCATCTGCGTGCCGGTGCATAAGGGCATGCGCGGTAATCCGGTGCTGTGGGGGCGCAAGCATTTCGCCGCCATGGCGGAGCTCCGCGGCGATCAAGGCGCCAAGGACCTGATGCAGCAATTCGCGGAAGAACTGGTCGAGATCGAGATGGCGGATGATGGCGTGCTCCTTGACGCCGATACGCCCGAGGCGCTGGCGCGGCTCAGATCAGGCCCAGCGACCTGAAGCTGGCATGGCCATCGCGGCCGACGATGACATGGTCGTGGACGGCGACGCCGAGGCGCGAGCCCGCATCGATGATTTTCTTGGTCATCTCGATATCGGCCATGGACGGGGTGGGATCGCCGGAGGGGTGATTGTGAACCAGAACGATCGCCGAAGCCGACAGTTCGAGCGCCCGCTTCACCACTTCGCGCGGATAGACCGGCGTGTGATCGACGGTGCCGCGCTGCTGGACTTCATCGGCGATCAGCTGGTTCTTCTTGTCGAGAAACAGGATGCGGAACTGCTCGATGGCCGCGAAGGCCATGCCGGCCCGGCAATAATCGAGAATGGCGCTCCACGACGACAGCACCGGCCGCTTGACGATTTCGCCCTTCATCAGCCTGAGTGCCGAGGCGTGGATGAGCTTCAGCTCGGTGATGACGGCATCTCCGGCGCCCTTCACCTCCCTGAGCCGTTCCGGGGGCGCACTGACCACCTCGGCGAAGGAGCCGAAGCGGGCGATCAGTTGTTTGGCCAAGGGCTTGGTGTCGCCGCGGCGCATCGCCCGGTAGAGCACCATTTCGAGGAGCTCGTAATCGGGCAGCGCGTCGGCGCCGCCCTCATTGAAGCGGTCCTTCAGGCGGCCGCGATGGCCGAGATAATGGGGCTTGGCGCTGGCATCGTCGAAGCCCGTCACAGCGTCAGGCCTTGTAGGGCGGACGGTCGAGGCCCTTGGGCGAAAGCGTGAAGACTTCGCAGCCCGTCTCGGTGACCGCGACGGAGTGCTCGAACTGCGCCGAAAGGGAGCGGTCGCGGGTGACCGCGGTCCAGCCGTCACCGAGAATCTTCACATGCGGGCGGCCCAAATTGATCATCGGCTCGATGGTGAAGAACATGCCGGGCCTGAGTTCGACGCCTTCGCCCATGTGGCCGTAATGCAGCACATTGGGATGGTCGTGGAAAACGCGGCCCAATCCATGGCCGCAGAAATCGCGCACCACCGAGCAGCGCTCGGCCTCGGCATAGGCCTGGATGGCATGGCCGACATCGCCGAGACGGCCGCCGGGCTTCACCGCCGCGATACCGCGCATCAGGCACTCATGGGTGACTTCGACCAACCGTTCGGCCTTGCGCGGAACTTCGCCCACGCAATACATGCGGCTCGAATCGCCGTGCCAGCCGTTAACGATCAGGGTGATATCGATATTGACGATATCGCCCTCGCGCAGCGGTTTGTCGTTGGGGATGCCGTGGCAAACGACGTGATTGATCGAGGTGCAGATCGTTTTCGGATAGCCGCGATAGTTGAGGGGGGCGGGGATCGCCCGATGGTCGCGGGCAAACTCGACGACGAGCCGGTCGAGCGCTTCGGTGGCGACGCCGGGCCTGACCTCGGGCACCAGCATGTCGAGGGCTTCCGCCGTCAGCCGGCCGGCGATGCGCATCCCAGCGAAATCCTCGGGCGAGTGCAGCTTGATTTTCCCGGAGCGGGCGGCGACGGCTTCGTTGGCGGCGACGTAGATCATTCAGGCTTCCTCGACCGGTATGGCCCGGCCAGCGGCAATTTCTCCGGTGGTGACATTACAGCAATAGGCGAAAGCCTCAACTCCGGCCTGGCGCGCCCCGCGGAATGCCTTGAGATAGGCAGGATCGAGATCGCCCGCAAGGGCGAAACGGGCGGGAAAATCGGCCTGGATGAGATAGACCATGGCCGCCCTGGCGCCCGCCGCCGCCATGCCGGCAAGTTCGGCCAGATGCTTGGTGCCGCGCTCGGTCACGCAATCGGGGAATTCGGCGAGGCCGGGCTTACGGAAGAGATGCACGTTCTTCACCTCGACATAGCAGGCGGGCAGGTCTTCGCCTTCGAGGAGAATGTCGATGCGGCTGTTGCGGCCGTATTTCACCTCGGTGTGGAGGCTGCCATAGCCCGCGAATTCCGGCATCGTCCCGGCCTCGATCGCCTCGGTCACGATGCGGTTGGGGTGCCCGGTGTTGATGCCGACCAGGCCATGCCGCGGCAGCTCGAGGAGCTCCCAGGTGTGCGGGTATTTGCGGGAGGGACTTTCCGAGCGCGACAGCCAGACGATGTTGCCGGGCCCGGTCAGGCCCAGCATGGAGCCGGTATTGGGGCAGGCGGCGGTGACGGTTTCGCCTGTGTCGAGAGTCACATCGGCGAGAAACCGCTTGTAACGCTTGAGGAGCCGGCCGCGAATGAGAGGCGAGGGAAAGCGCATAGTTTTGACAGTCCAATGCGGCAATGGCACATGAAGCGGAAACAAAGGCAAGCCCATTGATGACCGCCACCGCCCCCACCGCCGCCGTGCTGCTGATCGGCGATGAAATCCTGTCCGGCCGCACCAAGGACAGGAATCTCGGCTTCATCGCCGATTATCTGACGGCACTCGGCATCGACCTCGTGGAAGCCCGCGTGGTGCCCGATGTCGAAGCCGAGATCGTGGAAGCGATCAACGCGCTCCGGGCTCGCTACAGCTATGTGTTTACGACCGGCGGCATCGGCCCCACCCATGACGATATCACCGCCGATGCGATAGCCAAGGCATTCGGTGTTGCGATCGATCATCATCCGGAGGCGGTCGCCACCCTCACTGCCTATTTCAAGGAGATCGGCCGCGAGGCGAATGAAGCGCGCCTGCGCATGGCGCGGGTGCCGAAGGGCGCCACGCTCATCGACAATCCGGTGTCGAAGGCGCCGGGCTTCCAGATCGGCAATGTGTTCGTAATGGCGGGGGTGCCGAAAATCATGCAGGCGATGCTGGAGCAAGTGGAGCCGCGGCTTACGAAAGGCGTGCCGATGCAATCGCGGGCGATCGACGTTCTAGGCGGCGAGGGCGATCTGGCGAAGCCGCTGGCTGAAATCCAGTCGCGCTATCCGGCGGTGATGATCGGCTCCTACCCGTTCCAGTCGGCTTCGGGATTTGCCGCCAGTCTGGTGCTGCGCTCGCGCGATTTCGCCGCCCTCGATGCGGCCGAAGCGGAGGTCAAGGCCATGGCGCGGAACCTCACCGCCGAAGGCAAGGCGCGGGGCTGGTCGTAATCCTCAAGCGGCCAGCGCGCGGGTGACCTTGGCGACCAGGTCGTTGCGGGTAAAGGGCTTGTTGACCAGATCGATGGAGTCGGGCAGGTTCTGCATCTGGCGCACCGAGCCCGGCGCGTAGCCCGACATGAACAGCACCTTGAGCTCCGGCCTGAACTTCAGCGCCTTGGCCGCCAATTCCGGCCCGTTCATGCCGCCCGCCATGATCACGTCGGAGAGGACGAGATCGATATCCGGGCGCATCTCGATGATGCGCAGGCCTTCGGCGCCGTTCTCCGCCACGAGGGTCTCGAAGCCCATGTCCTCGATCATGGCGGCGGCGACGTCGCGAACCGAGGGATTGTCCTCGACCACCAAGACCACCGTCTTCTTTGTGGCCGGTTGAGGAAGTCCCGCTTCGAGCTTGACGACCATGGCTGGGGGAGCGGCCTCAGCAATAGCAACCTCGGCTGAAGCAGCCAGAGCGGCCTCGGTCGGGGCGGCGGGCACGGCAGGGGCTGGGACCGCCTCAGCGGCGGGAGCGGCAGCAGGTTGCGGCAGGCTGAATTCCCTTAGCACCTGGGCCTGCATTTCGGCCGCAGTGGCGAGTTTGGCCTCAGACTCGAGGCGCGGCAGATACAACCTGATCGTAGTGCCGTGACCCACTTCCGAATAAATCTTCACATGGCCGCCCGATTGCTTGGTGAAGCCGTAGATCATCGACAAGCCAAGGCCCGAGCCCGCCTCCGGCCCCTTGGTGGTGAAGAAGGGCTGGAACACCTTCTCGATATTCTCCGGCGCGATGCCGCAGCCCGTGTCGGTGACGGCGATCTCGACGTAGTCGCCGGGCAGCACGTCCTCGTTGTCTTCGCAGTAGGCCTGGTCGAGGGTCTTGTTCGACGTTTCGATGATCAGCTTGCCGCCCTTCGGCTTCATTGCATCGCGGGCGTTGATCGAAAGATTGAGGATAGCAGTCTCGAGCATGGTGGCGTCGGCCTTGACTGCCCAGACGGCCTCGCCCGGCATGACCTTGAGCTCGATGGTGCCGCCGATCGCCTGGCGCAGCATGTCCTGCATCTTGAAGACCAGCGCGTCAACGGAGATTTCCTTGTTCTGCAGCGTCTGCTGGCGCGAGAAGGCGAGCATGCGCTTGGTGAGCTCGGAGCCCTTCTCGCCCGCTTCGATGGCGGCGCGGATGCGCTTCACGGCGCGCTCGTCGTTCTTCACCAGCTGCTCAACCAGCTGCAGATTGCCCATGACGACCATGAGCAGGTTGTTGAAGTCGTGGGCGATGCCGCCGGTCAACTGGCCGACCGCCTCCATCTTCTGGGCCTGCAGGAACTTGCGCTCCAGCGCCTTGCGCTCGGTAATCGACTGGCAGGTCCCGAACAGGGTCTCGATCTGGCCCGCGGCATTGCGCTCGGTCTCGATGTTGCACTGAAAATAGTTCGTTTCGCCGGTCTTCAGCGACTTGAAAGCAATTTCGAAGCCGGGAACCTTGTTGCCGAGGCGGGCGAGTTCGATCGCTTCGCGAAAACGCTCGCGGTCGGCGGGCTCCATCATCTTCTCGAACATGGTGAGATTGGGCTGGATGATGGCGTCTTCGAGGTCGATCAGCGCGATCATCTCGTTGGACAGGCGCGAGACATTCGTGGCGGCCTTGAGGGTGAAGCTACCGATCTGGGCGGCCTTCTGCGAGCGCCTGAAATTGAGTTCCGAGGCCTTGAGCTTCTCCAGCGAGGCCATCTGGTCGTTGATATTGCGCGACAGGCCGACGCATTTGGCCGGCATGCCGTCGATGGGATCGCGGATCAGGCCGGCGATCGATTCGATCCAGGCATATTCGCCCGAATGAATCTTCACCCGGTAGCGGGTCTGGAACAGATCGGAACCGAAGGGCGCCGACTTGATCTGGCCTTCGAGCGTCACGCCGCGGTCGTCGGGATGGACGAGATCGTTGAAGTTGTGAAAGTTGAGACCGCGGCTGTCACGGGGATAGCCGAGGAGATCGTAGAGCTCGGGCGAATTGTAGGTCTCGCCGGTGCGGTAATCGTAGTCCCAAGCGGCGAAGCCGCCGGAGCGCAGCGCCAGGCTCAGGCGGCGCTCGTTCTGCATGGCTTCGTCGGCCTGCTCCTTGCTGGCGTGCTGGCCGATCAAAATCACGTATTGCCGGCTGCCGTCGTTCCAGGTCTGCGGCGTGAAGACGATGGAGCGGGCATTGCCGAGAGGCGGAGCGAATTTGATTTCGACTCGCTGGGCGGGACCGTCCGGGCCCTGTTCGTCGATATAGCGCGCCGATACGGTGCCGGTTCCGAATTTGGCGAGCTGGCGGCCGACCACATCCTCGCGGCGGCAATTCCATTTGCGCAGGACGGCGCTGGACGCCTCGACGATGGCGGCATCGGGAAGCGAAACGGCGAACATCTCGATGTTGGCGATCTCGAAGGCTCTCGCGACTTCGGCCACGATGCCTGGCGAAACACTCATACGCATACTCCCGGACAAGACTTCTCTACCCGGAGCCGAATGTGGCGGTAAAACATGAAGCAAGTGTTGATGGTTAACACGCGGATTGCACCAAATTTAGCTGCGCGGCATAAGGACTTGGGAAACCCTGCGGAGGCGCGCGATGGACGAAAAATGGCAAAAGAGCTTTCCCGTATCCTGGGACCAATTTCACCGGGATGCGCGGGCCTTGGCCTGGCGGCTCTCCGGAGCGGGGCCTTTCGAGGCGGTGGTGGCGGTCACCCGCGGCGGGCTGGTGCCGGCGGCGGTGGTGGCGCGCGAGCTCGGCATCCGGGTGGTGGAAACCGTCTGCGTTGCATCGTATGACTATGATAAGCAAGGACAAATAAGTGTTTTGAAACCCGTGGCGGCGAGTTTCCTAGGCAAGGACGGCGGGGCCCGGGTGTTGATCGTCGACGATCTGGTCGATACGGGCGCGACCGCCAAGGTGGTGCGCGAGATGCTGCCAAAAGCCCATTTCGCCACGGTCTACGCCAAGCCGGCCGGCCGGCCGATGGTCGACACCTTCATCACCGAGGTGAGCCAGGACACCTGGATTTATCTGCCCTGGGACATGGGGCTGCAATTCACCCCGCCGATCGGGGAAAAATCCACGGCTTGAGTTTTGGGTCGGGCGGGGCCTATTCGGCCGGCATGGCGCGGCGCAACGGCCTTGTGTATGGAAATCCGCCAGGCTTGCGGGCGTGGCGGAACGGTAGACGCAACGGACTTAAAATCCGTTGGGAGAAATCCCGTGGGGGTTCGAGTCCCTCCGCCCGCACCAGGCTTCGCCCTTTGGGTTACGCCTGGCAAAACCGGTACTCAATCGCCCGATGCCGCGATGTTGCGCATGTAGAGATTGCGGAAATAGGTCGGGATGTGGGGGCTGAGCCTGCGGTACTGGCGCTCGGGCAGGAACTGGATCGACTTGATGATGTGACGGCACTGCCTGGTTTCGCAGGCACAGGCCATCTTCCACAGGGGATCGCCTTCGACGGTGGAATAGTCGATGGTGATTTCCTCACCCTTTTTCAGGCTGCGCAGGGCGACGAGCGAGACCTTGCCCCTGATGCCGGCGGTCGGCGCGCAGGAATGGTTGATATATTCGTAGGGCTTGTCGGGATCGAACCACTTGTTCTTGGCGATGCCGATCCAGTTGGGATTGGCCAGGGCGTCGCGGCGAGTCCGGTTGGTCTTGTGCATCACCGTGCCCTTGATTTGGGCGATGAGCTGGCCTCTTTCGAAATCTTGGCCGGCGAACAAGCCCAGGCCGTGGATGGGGCTCGGTTTGCAGATCATCTTGTTCATGAATGAACGGGCCTCGCCATTCTCGCCACGGCGCGCGCGCGCATGAATTTCGGCCGCGACAGATAGGCGACGGCGCCGTGCAGCAACACGCAGTTGATGGGATAGAGCATCAGCTCCGGCGTCCAACGGTCGACCATCAGCGTGGTGACACCAAGCAGCCCATAGGCGACGGTCCACATCGTCCAGGGCAACCAGTGTTCCTCGCCGGGATGGTCCCAGGTGTGATGGATCATCGGAATGAAAGTGACGAAGGTGCTCAGCGTCGTGCAGACGAGAATGAGAACGACGGCGATGCCGCGATCTTCCGGGCTGAGAATTTCGTAAGCCAGCAGGAGCCAGGCGCCGATATAGGCGAAGGTGAGCGCGATGTCGCTCGAAAGGGCCGCCTTGTCGGTCAGTTCCTCGGGCCAGCGCAGGGTGCCGCGCCGCCAGCAAGAGAAGGCGATGGCCAGGCTGCTGAGGGCGCAGGCGGCAGGAAGCAGCAGGATTTGCAGGGGGGCATCGCGGTCGAATTCGAGGATCAGCACGAACAGCGTGCCGTAGCTCCACATGAGCCAGCTGGTCGGGTTGGGGGTTATCTCATGGGTGCGGGACTTGGCGTAGTATACGCCATAGGCGGCCACTTGAAGGGCGCCCGACAATAACGCAACGAACCACAACACGATTGCTTCCCGGCCCTTGTCAATTCGTTAACGGAGGCGGAGCCTAGCGCAAGCCTCTGAATGAGGCGTTAACCGACGCGGTTGCACTGTCGGGAGACGGTTAAACGTACCTTAGGCCCTTCTCCCCTAAGATGACCGTTCAATCCTCGCGTTAACAGAGTAGCGTCATGGGCTTGTCGAACCGGTACAGTGTCAAATTCGTCCTGCTGATCGTGTTGCCGTTTACCCTGTCGGCCATGGGCATCCTGTGGGCGACCTTCAACATGCTGGACGGCATTTCGACCGGCGCCAATACGCAGCAGCATCTCCACGCGCGGCAGGTGGTCATGTCGGCCTTCAAGTCGGCCGAGAAGCGCCTCTATGGCGTCTTGGCCGACAATGCCCTGTGGGACGACGCGGTGCGCAACTCCTACGGCACGATCGACGATCAATGGATGTACGACACCTGGGGAGTGGGCACCGAGGACATCAATTACGATGCCATGTTTATCGTCGAGAAGGACGGCGCGACGGTGACCGGTTACCGGGAGGGACAGAAACTCGATAGTGCGGCGGCGGACTATATCGGCGCGGTCCTGCCTCAAGTCTTGGCGGACCTGCCCAAAGATTCAAAGACCTTTGAAGTCGTGACGACGCTGTTGAACACGCCGGACGGCATCGCCGTCCTGGCCGCCGGCCCGATCCTGCCGACCAGCGAGGATATTTCCCTGCCGCAGCCGCAGCCGCGCGTGCTGATCTATGTCCAGGTGCTGACGCGGGACATTCTCGACGACATGAGCCAGCAATATATTGTCGAAGGCTTATCGCTTGTGCCGGCCGATGCGCCGGGGAATTCGCATTTGGTGCTGAGCGACCGCTGGGGCGCGCCGGTAACCGGCGTCGCCTGGCAGGACACCCGCCCGGGCGACGTGGCCCGGCGCAGCTATGGCGTCGGGGCCTACTCGACGCTGCTGGCGCTTCTCGGCGTCATGGTTCTGATCTCGGTCATTCACTTCCGGATGATGCAGACGCTGGCCGAACGCGAACGCTTGGCGGTCCATGCCGCCCATCACGACGCGCTGTCGGGGCTGCCGAACCGCCAGGCCATCGCCGAGGAGATCGGCAAGGCGCTGCCCGCGGCGCGGAGCCAACCGCTGGCGCTGATGTATGTCGACCTCGATGGATTCAAGAATGTCAACGACACATACGATCACGAGACGGGCGACAAGCTGATCAAGGCGATTGCCGCCGGCTTCCAGGCCATCGCCGGCGAGCGCGGCATCGTGGCGCGGCTCGGCGGCGACGAGTTCGCCGTGCTTGTCGCCGGAGACGATTCAGGAGATTCCGCTGCGGCAATGGCACGCGAGATGCTGGCTTTCGTCAACAAGCCGTTCGATATCGACGGGCGCACGGCGGCGGTGGGCGCCAGCATCGGCATCGTGCAAATAAGCGGCGAGGAGGAACTCGAGGCCGCCGAGGTCATGCGCCGGGCCGATGTGGCCATGTACAGCTCCAAGGACCAAGGGCGCAACCGCTGCTGCCTGTACAACAAGGTTTTGGACACGCAGCGCATCAACGACGTCATGATCGCCAACGAACTGCGCGAGCATGTCAGGATGAAGCGGATCGAGGTCGCCTATCAGCCGATCGTCGATTCGCGCACCCGCAGCGTGATCGGGGTCGAGGCGTTGGCACGCTGGCCGAAGGATGCGGCACGCAAGATTAATCCGGAAAAATTCATTCCGATCGCCGAGGAGCAGGGCGTCATCAATGCGCTCGGCGAATTGGTGCTCACCATCGCCTGCCGTGACGCGGCAAAGTGGCGGAATATCCGGGTTTCGGTCAATATCTCTTCAGTTCAGCTCAACAACGCCAATTTCGTCGACGACGTAAAGCGCATTGCCGCAGAAAACGATCTGCCGCTCAACCGGTTGGAATTGGAATTGACCGAGAGCTTCCTGATCCACAGTCCGGTCCGGGCACGGAAGGTGATCCAAGACCTCAGGGCCTGCGGCATTTCCGTCTCGCTTGACGATTTCGGCACCGGGTTCTCAAGCGTCGGCTATTTGCGTCAGTTCGCCTTCGACAAGATAAAGCTGGACCGGTCGCTGACCAACTCCATATCCCGCGACGCGGCCACCCAGCGCGTCGTCCAGGGCACGGTCTTGATTGCCACCGGGCTGTCGCTGGACATCACCGCCGAAGGCATCGAATCGGAGGAAGACGCGCAGTTGCTCCGGTTGTCGGGCTGCAATCAATTGCAGGGCTATTTCTTCGGCGGGCCGCAATCGTCACGGGGCATCGCGGCGTTGGTCTCGGGCGGCGGCAAACACGTGAAAGCGACACCGCGGCGGACCGCCGGGAGCCGTCAACCGCGGCCGCGATAGCCGGCAACGCCCTGATCGGGCAGCCACAGCCCCTTGGGCGCCGCGCCGGTCTGCCAGAACACGTCGATGGGAATGCCGCCGCGCGGATACCAATAGCCGCCGATGCGCAGCCAGCGCGGCTTGAGCAGCGCCACGAGGTCCTTGCCAATGCGCACCGTGCAATCCTCGTGGAAGGCGCCGTGATTGCGGTAGGATCCCAGATAGAGCTTAAGCGATTTCGACTCGACGATCCATTGGCGCGGCACATAGTCGATGACCAGATGGGCGAAATCCGGCTGGCCGGTGACCGGGCAGAGGGAGGTGAATTCGGGCGCGGTAAAGCGGACCAGGTAATTGGAGCCCCGATGGGGCGCCGGGACGCGTTCAAGGATTGCTTCCGCGGGGCTTGCCGGCAATTTGGCGGCCTGGCCAAGAAGGGTGACGGGGGGTTGCCTGGTTTTCATGGCCTCCGGCATAATCCGCCGCCGCCGCCGCCGCAAGCCGGTTGACCGGGCCTGTGGGAACGTGTTGAAGGACGCCGCCAAATCACGGAGGAGTGCACCATGGACGACAGCAAGCGCCGCCAGACGATCGAAGGCATCGTCTACCTGATCGGATTCATGCTATGCATTCCAGCCGCCAACTGGCTGATCGGCCATGTGGGGACGATCTGCCCGCCGGATTCGCCCTGCCTGATCCCGGTGGCGCCGGGCCTGATGGCGCCGAGCGGCGTCGTGACCATCGGGCTTGCCCTGGTGCTGCGCGACCTGGTGCAGCGGCGGCTGGGCTTGCGCTGGGCGGGGCTTGCCATATTGGCGGGAGGTGCGATTTCGGCAGTAGTTGCGCCCGCGGCATTGGCTGTCGCTTCGACGGCCGCTTTCCTTGTGTCGGAGTTTGTCGACCTTGCCGTGTTCACGCCATTGCAAAAGCGCGGACTGGTACTCGCCGTATTCCTCAGCAGCATCGCCGGGCTATTCGTCGACAGCGTGGTGTTCCTGCAACTCGCCTTCGGCAATCTCGATTTTCTGCTTGGCCAGGTGGTCGGAAAGGCTTGGATGGTGGTGCTGTCGCTGCCGGCCATTGCGCTTTTGCGCCAGCGCGACGCGCGGCTTGGACTGTCGGCTGGCGCCTGAGAAGCCAGCCCCGGGCAAGGGCCATCCCCCATACTGAGCCCTCGTACACATATCATGGAGGGACGCAATGGTATCGACCAGCAGCATTCCGAGGTTCATGGGCCCACCGGAGTTCCGCGGCCGCGGCCGCACCGTCGGAGGGAACGCCGGCGACGATATGGATGGGCGGGTGAGCCAATTGCAAGAGCAATTGCGGGCGGGCGCGGAGACTGGCGTGGAGATGCCGGCGCCCGGCGAAGGCAACAACGGCATCGGCCGGGCCATGACCGGGCAGGTTTTCGGCGAGTTGGTCTCGGCGATTGCACAGGATTGGAAAGCCGGCGAAGCTCCCGCGCCCACTCCCCAAGAGGGGTCGGGAAGTGCAATCAACAACATCATCGA
>JANMQB010000135.1:0-2966 GCA_031370155.1 Hyphomicrobiales bacterium
ACGCGATTTCGCCTCGCCCGCCGAAGCCAAGGCGGCCGGCATCGAGACCGTCTACCAGGACCTGTCGCTGTGCACCAATGTCGATGTGGTGGCGAATTTCTTCATGGGCCGCGAGATCGTCAAGCGCAGCTTCGGCATTCCCATCCTGCAGGAAGGCGAGATGTATGCCGCGGTGGAAAAGGCCATGGCCAATGCCGGCACCAAGTTTCCGTCGCTGCGCATCAATGTCGAGCACCTGTCCGGCGGCCAGCGCCAGGCCATCGAGCTCAACCGCTTCGTCCACTGGGGCGGCAGACTGGTGCTGCTCGACGAGCCCTTCGCGGCACTCGGCGTCGAGCAGACGCGGCGCGGCCTCGACATGATCAAACGCATTGCGGCGCAGGGCATCGGCGTCGTCATCATCACCCACATCATGGCGCAAGCCTTCCAGGTGGCGGACCGCATCGTGGTCATCCGCCAAGGCAAGGTGGCGGGAGATGTGGCGCGGGCGAAGACCAGCCCCGATAAAGTCGTCCGCATGATTACCGGCGAGGCCCGTGGCGGTCCCGCCCAAGAAACGAGACCGAATGGTCCATAACCAAGAATGACAACAGGAGACGTTACATGAAAAGATTGCTCAGTGCATTGATGGGCGCCTTGGCGCTTGCCGCCGTGGCGCTGTTATCGCCGGCCTTCGCCCAATCGAAAGGCAAGATCTACTACATGGTGCCGACGCTGCTCGACGAGTTCCAGACCGAGTCGGTGAGCGCCATCGAGAAGTTCCTCAAGGATGTGGGCTACGAGACGATAACGCTGAACGCCGACAACAAGACGGATATTCAGCAGAGCCAGATGAACGACGTAATCATCCTCAAGCCTGCCGCCATCATCCTCGCTGCCATCGACTTCAATGCCTTGAAGCCGTCGATCGAGAAGGCCCGGGCGGCCGGCATTCCGGTCATGATCTTCGACCGCCAGATCACCTCGACGCCGTCCGACTTCACCTCGGTCGCCGGCACCGTCGAGATCGGCTATGTGGCGGCCGGCGAAATTCAGCGGTTGCTGAAGGAGAAGAAGGGCGATGTAAAGGGCAAAATCCTGCAGGTGCTCGGCGACCCAACCGATCCCTACACCCTCGACATTCAGAAGGGTTTCGAGGAGAAGATGAAACCGTTCCCGGATGTGCAGATCATCTCGCTGCCCGCCATGCTGTGGGAGGCCTCCAATGCCGGAACCATCGTCTCCGACCAGATGGTGGCAAACCCCGACATCGACCTGATCTTCGTGCATGCGGCGCATCTCGCCGTCGCCGCGGTTGCTTCGCTCGAGGCCAAGGGCAAGAAGCCTGGCGACGTCATGCTGGTGTCGTCGAACGGCGCGCCGGTCGGCCTCGATCTCATCCGCAAGGGCTGGGAGAATGTCGAAGTCGAGCAGCCGCTCTATGCCCAGGCGGCGGCCATCGCCATGTTCGCCGACAAGGTGGTGAACAAGCAGGAGATCAAGGCGGGCACCTACAAGGTGCTGGGACTCGACTCGACCCTCACCATCGAAGCCTGGGGGCCCAACCTCAAGATTCCGGGGGCGGCGATCACCAAGGATAACGTCGACGAGTCGCGCTTCTGGGGCAATCTCAAGGCCCCGGCCGACAAGATCACGCCGGTCGAATAGGCTGACAACAGATACCCGGGCCGCGTCATGCGGTCCGGGTCCATCTCCGGATTCAACTCCATGATCGGTTCCCGCCAAAGGGCGCTCATCGAACTGGCGCTCGACAATCTCGTCTGGTTCATGCTGGTCTTCGTGCTGGCGGTGTTCTCGTTGACCATTCCGAATTTCTTCCAGATCGGCATCTTCGCCAACATTATCGAGCAGTCGACCTTCGTCGGGGTCATGGCGATCGGTCTGGCGATCGTGATCATCGCCGGCGACATGGACCTGTCGGTGGAATCGGTGGCGGCGCTGACCGCCATGGTGACCGGCATCCTGTTCTGCTCGCGCGGCATCGGCCTCGGCTACACGATGACGCCGGAATGGCTGGTGCTGCCGGTGTCCTTGGCTCTGGCGGTGGCGGTCGGCGGCGTCATGGGGGCGCTCAACGGGTTCTTCGTCGTCAGGATGAAAATGAACGCCTTCATCGTGACGCTGGCCTCCTATATCTGGGTGCGCGGCCTGGTGGTGGCGATTTCCGGCGGCCGCTCGGCCCAGGACCTGGCGCCGTCGCTGAGGGTGATCGGCATCGAGACGGTGCTGTACATTCCACTGATCGCCTGGATCGCCATCGCCTGCTTCGCCGTGTTCACCTTCATTCTCGCCAAGACGCCCTTCGGCAGGCATGTGGTGCTGACCGGCGGCAATGCGGTGGCAGCCTTCCGGGCCGGCATCAAGGTCGACCGGCTGATCGTCACGACCTTCGTGCTCGCAGGCGCTATTGCCGGTCTGGCCGGCTGGCTCTTGGCCATCCGCACCTCTGGCGCCACGGCCAATCTCGGCACCGGCATGCTGTTCAGCGCCTTCGCCGCGGTGGTCATCGGCGGCGTCAGCCTCAAGGGCGGCATCGGGCAGTTGCCAGGCGTCTATGCCGGGGTGCTGCTGCTGTCTTCGATCCATACGGCAATCAACCTGATGGGCCTTCCCGCCCACTACACCCAGGTGATCCTGGGCGTGCTGGTGCTGGCGGCGGTGCTGCTCGACACCGTGAAACTCACTATCCGCCAGAGGCTCGCATGACGGGCCGCCTCGAAAATCGCGTGGCTCTTCTGATCGGTGCCGCCCGCGGCATCGGTGCAGGCATCGCCGAACGCTTCGCCGCGGAGGGCGCCCGCATCGTCATCGCCGATACGGACACGGAAGCTGGACGCAAGACCGCCCTGGGCATTGCCGGCCACTTCGTCGAGACCGATATTTCGCGGAAGGATCACGCCGAGCGCGCCGTGGCCGCGACGCTCGCGCATTTCGGCGGCCTCGACATCCTGGTGCAGAATGCCGGC
>JANMQB010000159.1:0-1629 GCA_031370155.1 Hyphomicrobiales bacterium
CGGTGGGCGAAGACGGCCCGGGCGCGGCTGTCCCAGAAGACGCCGTCGCGGGTCTCGATCTGGGCGGCGAAAAGGTCTTCGATTTCTTGGAGCGTCAGCGGTGCCGCGAGATAAATCTTCTGGTCGCCCGAAGCGCCGTCGGTCGTCGCCACCGCCAGCCAGTCATGCACGGCGAGAGCATCATATTCCGGCAGGATGGCGCCGCCGCCGCCCGACATGCGGTAGCGCCGGTCGCCGCCACGCCGCTGGGCGATGCGGTCCGGCCAGGCCAGCGCCACCAGCGCGCCCACGCTCAATTCCGAATTTCCATCCCCAATCCCAACGATTTGCCGGATTTGCTTCGATGACGCACGGATGCGGTCGCGGGCGGGCCCGCGCAGTTGCTCGAGCCGCGCAGCGATGTCGCAACCGGCACCGCGGCCCAATCCGTCGCGCTCGGACAAAAGCGCTGCGAGATCGGCGGCAAGCGGACTTCCGCCTTTGACCACCATGTGGGCGAGGCGCGGATGCAGCGGCAGCTTCACCATGGTCTTGCCCATCGCCGTGATTCTGCCTTGCGCATCGATGGCCTCAAGCCGCCGCAGCAGATCCTGCGCCTGGGCGAAGGCGGCCTCGGGCGGGGCGTCGAGCCAGGCAAGCCCGCGCCCCTCGCTCACACCCCAGGCGGCAAGCTCCAGCACCGTGGGCGCCAGATCGGCCACGAGAATTTCCGGCACATCGTGCGGCGCCAGGGCCCGCGTTTCGGCTTCCGGCCACAGGCGGTAACAGATGCCGGGCCCCAGCCTTCCGGCGCGGCCGCGCCGTTGATCGGCGGCGGCGAGGCTGACGCGGACGGTTTCCAGCGCCGTCATCCCGCTCGCCGGATCGAAGCGTGGGCTTCGCTTGAAACCCGTATCGATGACCGCGCCGATGCCGTCGATGGTGAGGCTGGTCTCGGCGATGGTGGTGGCGAGCACGATCTTGCGCTCGCCCATGGGCGATGGCCAGATCGCCGCGTCCTGCTCGGCGAAACCCATCGCGCCATAGAGGGGCCGCACTTTCACGTTGCGCGGCAGGCCGGAAGAATTGAGCATCTCTTCGGCGCGGCGGATTTCCGCTTCGCCCGGAAGAAACACGAGGATGCTCTTATCCGTCTCGGCCAGGGCGCGGCGCACGGCGCGTAACGCATCCTGCGAAACCGTCTGGCGCTGTGCCTTGTCGAGATAGCGGGTTTCGACCGGAAATACCCAGCCCGGCGCGTCGATGACCGGTGCCCCGCCCAGATGCGCGGCGACGCGGGCCACATCCAGCGTCGCCGACATGACCAGCATCTTGAGATCGCCGCGCAAGCCTCGCTGCACGTCGAGTGTGAGTGCCAGTCCGAGATCGCCGTCGAGCGAGCGCTCATGGAATTCGTCGAAGATGACGAGGCCCGTGCCCTTGAGTTCGGCATCGTTCTGCAGGCGCCGCGTCAGAATGCCCTCGGTGACCACCTCGATGCGGGTGCGGCCCGAGACCTTGCGGTCGAGGTGTACCGTGTAACCCACGGTGTCGCCGATCTCCTCGCCCAGGGTTTCCGCCATGCGGTGCGCCGCCGCCCGTGCCGCAAGCCGGCGCGGCTCGAGCATGACGATCTTCTGGCCCTTGAGC
>JANMQB010000203.1:0-7063 GCA_031370155.1 Hyphomicrobiales bacterium
TGGGCTGCATGGCGGCGCTTGAGGCCGGCAAATGGCTGCACGCTCGCCAGCCGGTGCGCGAGGCCGCCGAGTGAGCGTCATGGACTGGGACAAGCTCCGGATTTTCCACGCCGTGGCCGATGCGGGGAGTTTCACCCATGCCGGCCACGAGCTCGGCCTGTCGCAGTCGGCGGTGAGCCGCCAGATCAGTACGCTCGAGGAAGGGCTGAATGTGCCCCTCTTCCACCGCCATGCCCGCGGGCTGATCCTCACCGAACAGGGCGAGGTGCTCTACCGCACCGCCCACGACGTCTTCACCAAGCTCGCCGCCGCCCAGACGCGACTGATGGATTCGAAGGAGAAGCCGTCGGGCGAACTCCGCATCACAACGACCGTCGGCCTCGGCTCCGTCTGGCTGACGCCGCGCCTCGCCGAGTTCACCGAGCTCTATCCGCAGATCAATGTGACGCTGCTGCTCGACGACCGCGAGCTCGACCTCGCCATGCGCGAGGCCGATGTGGCGATCAGGCTGAGGCGGCCGACCCAGCCCGATCTCATCCAGCGCAAGCTCTTCACTGTGCACAACCACCTCTATGCCTCGACCGCCTATGTGAAGAAGTATGGCATTCCGAAATCGCTCGAGGACCTCGACAACCACAAGATCGTGACCTTCGGCCAGGCGCCCGGCTATCTGACCACCGTCAACTGGCTCGAAACCGCCGGCCGGCCCGAGGGCGATCCGCGGCCCGTGGCGCTGCGCGTCAACAACGCTTACGGCCTGCGCCGCGCCGTGCAGGCGGGGGTCGGCATTGCTTCGTTGGCCGATTACATCGTCGCCGCCGACACCGGCCTCGTTCAGATCGATCTCCCCGTCGAGACGCCGGAATTCGACACCTATTTCGTGTATCCCGAGGAACTCAAGGACACCAAGCGCGTCACCGTCTTCCGCGACTTCATCGTGGCCAAGGCGAGGGAGTGGAGCTTTTAGCGCTCCTGGCGCTGTAAACGAGACTTGACGTGTGTCAATGCAGGGTTCCGGGATGTTGGCAATCCTTCGCGGCCATGAACCAGCAGCAACACAACAAGCCGAAGATCAAGCGCGAGTTCGGCTTCGACATTCTCTACTTCCTCGCGGCGCTATTCGCCGTCCTGCTGATCCGCGATTTTCTCGTGGCGACCGCCCATGTCAGCGAGATTCCCTATAGCGAATTCAAGCAACTTCTGGACAAGGGCGAAGTGAAGGACCTGGTGGTCGGTCCGGCGCGGATCACCGGCACCATTCCTGCCGCGGACGCCACCGGCACGCTGCAGCATTTTTCGACCGTCCGGGTCGATCCGCAGATCGCCGACGAGTTGAGCCGCCGCGGCATCGCCTTCTCCGGCCAGCCGGAGCCCGGCTTGTTCGCGAATCTCATTTCGTGGCTGCTGCCGACGGCCGGCTTCGTGCTGCTGTGGATGTTCCTTCTGCGCCCCATGGCGACGGGCCAGGGCGGTCTTATGGGCATGGGCAAGAGCCGCGCAAAAATCTACGCCGAAACAGACGTCAAGGTAACCTTCGCCGATGTCGCCGGCGTCGATGAGGCCAAGCAGGAACTAGCGGAGATCGTCGGTTTTCTCAAGGACCCGAAAACCTACGGCCGGCTCGGCGCCCGCATCCCCAAGGGTATTCTGCTGGTCGGGCCGCCCGGAACCGGCAAGACGCTGCTGGCCCGCGCCGTCGCGGGCGAGGCCGGTGTGCCCTTTTTCTCGATCACCGGGTCCGAGTTCGTCGAGATGTTCGTGGGCGTCGGGGCGGCGCGGGTCCGCGATCTCTTCGAGCAGGCGCGGGCCCAGGCCCCGGCCATCGTTTTCATCGACGAGCTCGATGCCCTGGGCCGGGCGCGCGGCGTCGGCCTGCCCGGCGGCGGAAACGACGAGAAGGAACAGACCCTCAATCAATTGCTGGCGGAGATGGACGGCTTCGACCCGCGCACCGGCATCGTCGTGCTGTCGGCGACCAACCGCCCGGAAATTCTCGATCCCGCGCTTCTCCGCGCCGGCCGCTTCGACCGCCAGGTGCTCGTCGACCGGCCGGACCGCAAGGGACGCAGCGACATTCTCCGCGTGCATCTGAAGAAGATCAGTGTGGCACCCGATCTCGATGTCGACGCGGTGGCGGCTCTGACGACCGGATTTACCGGCGCCGACCTCGCCAATCTCGTCAACGAGGCGGCCATGGTCGCGACCCGCCGCGGGGCGGAAGCCACTTCGCTCGCCGATTTCACCCAGGCGATCGAACGCATCGTCGTCGGCATCGAGAAGAAGAGCCGGATTCTGGGGCCGCGCGAGCGCCAGATCGTCGCCCATCATGAAATGGGCCATGCGCTGGTTGCGATAGCGCTTCCCGGCACCGATCCGGTGCAGAAAGTTTCAATCGTCTCGCGCGGACTGGGCGCGCTCGGCTATACTATGCAGAGGCCGCTGACGGACCGCTATATCATGAGCCGCTCGGAACTCACCAGCCAGATGGCGGTCCTGCTCGGCGGCCGGGCGGCGGAAAGCATCGTCTTCGACGAAGTCTCGACCGGAGCGGCCGACGATCTGGCGCGCGCCACCGACATCGCGCGCAACATGGTGGTCCGCTTCGGCATGTCCCCCGAACTCGGTCAGGTCGCCTATGAAACGGAAGCGGCGACGTTTCTCGCGGGCCAGATGCCGGCGTCATGGCGTCCACGCTCCTATGGCGATGGCACCGCCGACGCCATCGACCGCGTCGTCCAGAAATTGATCGATGACGCCTTCCAGACGGCGCGAAGCATACTGACGCGCAACCGCTCCATCCTCGATGCCGGAGCCCGCGAACTCCTGGCTCGTGAGACGCTCAGTGCAGAAGACCTTGCAAGGCTCACGGTGGGGCTTGAACGGGTCGATGCGGCAAAAATGGCAGCCACTGCTGCCTCGGCGATGGGGGCCAAACCCGCGACTGTTTCAAAATACCGAAAACAATAACTCACATCAGCATTCATCGAGCAATGAACAAGTGAAACTTAAATTCTGTGGAGCCGCCGGCACCGTCACGGGCTCGCGTTACCTGGTTACCCATGAAGTTCATCAAGAAATTCCTTTGGCGGCAACGGGGATGGCGGTCATGACTGCCCCGGCCCGCCGGCCTCATGGTCAGCCCTCGAGCCCAAGCCGCCTAACCTGGGGATGAAGCCCGGAACATTCCTCATGTAATTCCTGTATGCGTCGCCGAACTCCGCAAGGGCATCGCGTTCTTCAGCCTTTGCCAGTCTCACATACATCGCCACGAGAACCGGAAACATCGCCAGGGTCAGGATTGTCGGCCATTGCAAGAGGAAGCCGAGCATGACCAGTATGAAGCCCGCATACTGCGGATGGCGCATCCTGGCATAGACGCCTCCCGTCGCCAGTTCGTGCCGCCTTTGGGCCTCGTAGAGCCGCTGCCAGCCGGCGGAAATCAGCCAGAAACCTCCACCGATCAGCACGAAGCTCAAGAGATGAAACGGCCCGAAATGCGGATTCGCCCTCCAGCCGAAGATTATTTCCGGCAGATGCCCGGCATCATGGCTCAGCCAGTTCACCTCCGGCCATCGCGATTGAAGCCAACCGGAAAAGAGGTAGATGGTCAGGGGAAAACCGTACATTTCGGTGAAGAGGGCCACGAGAAACGCGCTGAACGCACCAAACGAGCGCCAATCCCGGCCGGTTGCCGGCTTGAAGAAGCTGAAGGCGAAAATGATGAAGATGGCCGAGTTCAGGACGACGAGCGTCCATAGCCCATAGGCCGGTATGTCTTGCTGCATGACGTCTTTCCTTTTCCCACAGAGTCAGTGGCGATGGTCGCCGGCCGCGGGCGGCTCCGGCGGCGATGATTTTCCCGCCGGCTTGTCCGCCGGCGGCGCGGAGCCGGAATTTCCGCTATCTCCATCGCCATGTCCGCCGTGTCCGCGATGCATGAACATATGAAGCAGCGGGCAGGCGAGTAGGAGCAGGAACGGCAGTATGCCGAATAGATGCGCCCGATGCTCGGCGATCAGATAAAACCCGGCAATAGCCAGGAATGCGATCAGCACGATATTGGCCCGCGACCAGGTTCTGCGTGGCGCCGGCCCTCGATCGTCTTGGTGTCCGGTATGTTGCATGACTTGTTTTCCTTGTTACCGTTCATTGGACTTTTTGAGGCGCCGCCGTCCTGTTACCATTCGCCCGGTGCCCTCATTCATGCCGCCTCCGCCGTATCTGTTTATCCACAGCTTCAACAGATAAGGATCCGATGACGTCTTCCTTCAAGTGCACTCGGGGTTTGTTCGCATTGACATGCGTCAATCGAAATTTGGCGCCGGCATCAACCGGCCTCGTGCAGATCGATCTTCCCGTCGAGACTCCCGAGTTCGACACCTATTTCGTCTACCCCGAGGAACTCAAGGACACCAAGCGCGTCACCGTCTTCCGCGACTTCATCGTGGCCAAGGCGAAGGAGTGGAGTTTCTGACGCGAGGTTGCGGCTTGCGGGCCGATTCGAACAACCTCGAGCCGGATCACACCCGCCAACAATCCGCCGCAAGCAGCAGTTCGGTCAGATCGTGGTAGCGCTGGCCGTCGAGGCCGGTCAGGTCCCTGATCCGCTCGATCCGGGTATAGACCGTGTTCGGGTGCTTGCCGAGAATTCGGGCGGCCTTTTGGACATTCATGTCGGCTTCGGCAACGGCGCGCAGTGTCTGAACGAGGGTGCCGGTTGCCTGTGCATCGGCATCGAGAAGGCCGGCAACCCAGCCCGGCGGCGCCGATCGCACATGGTCGGAGCCGCGATGCACCAGCAGGCCGCGGATCGGCAAATCGGCGAATTG
Source organism: Hyphomicrobiales bacterium (assembly GCA_031370155.1). GTDB lineage: Bacteria > Pseudomonadota > Alphaproteobacteria > Rhizobiales > Aestuariivirgaceae > Aestuariivirga. The sequence goes on from JANMQB010000203.1 coordinate 4,830, forward strand.
CACGACACGTTTCGCGACGCTGGCAAAATCCAGGGAAATCGTCGCCTCGTGCAGGGCCCTCGGCAGAAACGAAGTCGAGGGGTGATCGGCGCTGATGCCGACAAGCACGGCCGGACCCAGAACCAGCAGCATGGGGCGAATGCGTTCCGCGAGATCGGCCTGCGGGGCGGTCCACCCCGATTGCCGGCGCCGGTCCGATAGCACGGCGGTCACGAGATTGTTGCGCATGCCCGTAAGCGTGCGTATCGACGTGGCGGCGACCGCTTCGGAAATGGCGCTGGCGATCCGCTGGGCGCGCGCGGGGTTTTCCATCTCCGATGGATTGGCGGACTGGGCAACGGCGACGCAATAGGACTGGCGCTGTTCGAGATAGCCGGCGCGTTTCAGGAGGCGTGCGACGCGGCCATCGGATTCATCAAAGCCGCTCAGCAGAATATTCAGCAGCTCTGTGCGCAGGTCGCCCTCCGCTTCGGCGAGCTTGCGCGTGTGGGAGACATATTCCGATGTCAATATGGTGCTGATCGTGTTTGTGTACTCGATCGAAAAGTCGGCGACGGCGGAAACCGCCTGTTCGAGATTTTCAGGCTTCGCCGCGACGGCGGCATCCCTCAGCCAGTGGGAGAATACCCGGTGGCCGCAGCGATAGGCATGCAGCGTCGCTTCCAGGGGAAAGCGTTGTTCCGCCCGATGCTGGGCATGGCTTCTGACGAATGCGAAGTCGCCGGCTGCGCCGCCACCGAACAGCCGGCGGATTTCCCGGATGTGCTCGCCGGCATGCCGGCCGAGTTCGGGCAGAATCTCCGGATTGCCGGAAGCCGAGAAGGCCGGGATTTCCGTCAGTATCGCTTCGCGGAGTGCCACGCTCGCGCCTTGCATGGAACTGTCGAGCGCGGCGGCGGCGCACGGAACGATACCGGTTTTGGCCAGCAGGTCCAGGATTTGGGCGAGCGTCGGGTGTTCGGGCCTGTCGATTGCGGGTAATTGTGAAGTCTTCACAGTCATCCGTGCAATTTTAGAGGGAATTTCGCAATGTGCAAAGTGGTTTTCTGGTTATAATTTCCATTCCCGTGGTGATCAATCATTTCCGAACATAGGAGAGACGTTCATGGCCAAATACGTTTTTGCCTACCATGGCGGAAGCCATCCCAATGGCCCGGCGGAAGTCAAGAAAGTGATGGATGCCTGGGGAGCCTGGTTTGGCTCGCTGGGTGCCGCTGTCATCGACGGCGGCAACGCGGTTGGAAAATCCAGCACGGTCAAACCGGACGGATCGCTGGTCGGCGGCGGCGGCGCCAATCCGATCGGCGGCTACAGCCTGATCGAAGCCTCCAGCCTCGAGGACGCCCACAAGAAGGCCAAGGGCTGTCCGATCCTGAAGGCTGGCGGCTCAATCGAAATCGCCCAAGCGATGGACATGTAGCCTGTCGTCAAAATCCCCAAGGCGGGGCGAAAACGACCGTCCCTCGCCATTGCAGTAAATGGCGAGGGCCTTTTCGCTCCGGCGAAGGCTTGCGGGTTCCACGGCCTGCTTGACGTGCGCCAATGCGACGGCGGCAAGAGGTGGCGATGCCGCGCGAGCCATGAACCAGCCGCCGCCCAGGAAGCCGGAGTTCAAACATGAATTCGGCTTTGATATTATCTATTTTCTGGCGGCCCCCCTCGCCGTTGGCCGGACCCTCGCGTATCACCGGCACCCTGCCCGCCACCGATGCCTCCGCGGCACCGGCCTGGAACCGGGTGCCGCCGTCCGCGGCTTCCTGCAACAGCGGCAAGCGGAACTCATGAAACCGGCCTGATCGCGCCGCCGCCCTATTTCAGCAAGACCTCGATCAGGGGACAGGCCGGGGCCTTGTTGCCGGCGCATTTGGCCGAGGTCCCGGCGAGCAGGCGCTCAAGCCGCTTGAGCCTCGCGATCCTGTCGCGAATCACTCGCAGATTGGCCTCGGCGACCGCTTTGACTCCGGCGCAGGAATTCGGCGAACCGTCGGAAAGCGCGATGAGGGTGCGGACCTCGTCCTGCGAAAAGCCCATGTCGCGGGCCCGGCGGATGAAGATCAGGCGGCGCACATGCTCCTCGCCGAAGCGGCGGTGGGCGCTCGCCGCGCGCCCGGCCTTCGGAATGAGTCCGATCCGCTCGAAGTAGCGGATGCTCTCGATATGGGTCCGCGAAAGTGCGGCAAGTTCGCCGGTCGAATACGGTCCGGATCGCGGTGTTGTGATCGGTGTGGCCATCT
>JANMQB010000205.1:0-2159 GCA_031370155.1 Hyphomicrobiales bacterium
TGATGGCCAAGGAAATCCTCAAGGCCAAGCCCGAAGGCGACTACGCCTTCATCAAGGGCGACAAGGGCGACCCGAACGCCACTTTCCTGTTCGAGGGCATCACCGAAGTGCTCAAGGAAGCCATGGACGCGGGCAAGATCAAGAACGTCTGCGAAACCTTCACCGACGGCTGGAAACCGGACAGCGCCCAGAAGAACATGGAGCAGTGCCTGACCTCTGTGAACAACAAGGTCGATGCAGTAGTCTCCGAGAACGACGGCATGGCCGGCGGCGTCGTTGCCGCGCTCGAAGCGCAAGGGTTGGCCGGCACCGTTCCGGTGTCGGGCCAGGATGGCGACCATGCAGCGCTCAACCGCGTGGCGCTCGGCACCCAGACCGTGTCGGTGTGGAAGGACGCTCGTGTTCTCGGCAAGTCCGCGGCGGAAGCCGCGGTGGCGATCGCCGAAGGCGGGAAGATCACCGATCTGCCCGGCATCATCAAGTTCAGCGGCGGTCACAAGGGCATTGAAGTGAATGCCATCCTGATCCCGCCGAACCCGATCACCAAGGCCAACCTCAGCGACGTCATCGACGGCGGCTGGGTGTCCAAGGAGAAGGTCTGCGCCGGCGTGGCGGCTGGCTCAGTCGCAGCCTGCAATTGATCTGCTTGTCAAGACGGCAGGTTTGAAACATGATGACCGCGTCACCCATGGGTGGCGCGGTTTCCTTTTGGGAGAAGTACTGCGCTAAGCAGTCGAATGGAGCGGGGAGGCGATCAATGTCGACATCAGCGGCACATTCTCAAGGTCCGGCCCTGAGTGAGCAGAACGCCGTCAGGCGCTTTTTCCAGGCGACTGAACTCGACACACGCATGCTCGGCATGATCGGTGCCCTGCTGGTCATCTGGATCGGATTTCACGTTGCGGGCGAAATCAGGACCGGCAATGGCGTGTTCCTGACTTCGCGCAACCTGTGGATACTGCTGGTTCAGACCTCTTCGATCGCGGTAATGACGACGGGCATGGTGCTGATTATTGTCATGCGCCAGATCGATCTCTCGGTGGGATCGATCCTCGGCTTCACTGCTGTCTGCATCGCCTACATGCAGGTCTTCTGGCTCGGACCAGCGCTCGGCGTGGGCCATCCGCTCATCTGGATCATCACTTTGATCCTCGGCATCGGCATCGGCGCGGCTATCGGCGCGTTTCACGGTGCGCTGATCGCCTATGCGGGAATTCCGTCATTCATCGTGACGCTCGGCGGACTTATTGTCTGGCGCGGTGCGGCCTGGTGGGTGATCCGCGGCGAGACCGTGGCTCCCATGGACAGGAACTTCAAGCTCATCGGCGGCGGATTTGCCGGTACCACCCCCGGTTCCATCGGCTGGACCGCCAGCTGGATCCTCGGCCTCGTTATCTGCGCGGCGATCATCACCGGTATTCTCAATGGACGCCGCCAGCGCCAGCGATTTAAATTCCCGCTTCGTCCCGTCTGGGCGGAAGTCTTCCTCGGTGCCACCGGCTGTCTCCTTGCACTTGGCGCGACCCGGCTGGTCAACTCCTACCCTTGGCCCAAGGGCGTGGTCGACCGCTATGCCATCGAGAACAACATCGCAGTCCCGCCGGAAGGCCTTTTCATTTCCCACGGCTACGCCGTTCCCGTGCTGATCGCGCTCGGCGTTGGCCTCGCCATGTCCTTCATGGCAACCCGCACGCGCTTCGGCCGCTATATTTACGCCACCGGCGGCAACCCGGAAGCCGCCGAACTCGCCGGCATCAACACCAAACGCGTGACCCTGCTGATCTTCACCCTGATGGGCGCGCTGGCGGCGGTCTCGGCGGCGATTTCCTCCGCCCGCCTCGACTCGGCGACCAATGCGCTGGGCCAGTTCGACGAGCTCTACGTCATCGCCGCGGCTGTGATCGGCGGAACCTCTCTTGCGGGCGGCATCGGCACGATTTACGGCGCCATGCTCGGTGCGCTGGTCATGCAGTCGCTGCAGTCGGGCATGACGCTTCTCAATTTCGAGTCGGCCATCAAGGATATGGTCGTAGGCTCGGTTCTGGTTTGTGCCGTGTGGATCGACAACGTCTATCGCCGGCGGGCGAGCTGAGGGAGGCGCTGATGAGCACAAAACGAAAGCCAGCCACGAACGATGTGCCGTCGCCGAAGCCGGAGCG
>JANMQB010000206.1:0-2152 GCA_031370155.1 Hyphomicrobiales bacterium
CTCACCCAGCGCGCCCAGGCGGCATCGACCCGGCCTTCGATCAGGGCCGCCACGGCGAAGGAAAAGGCGATCGAAAGCCCGACATATCCGGCATAGAGAAAGGGCGGATGGAAGGAGAGCGCTACGTCCTGCAGAATGGGATTGAGGCCGTTGCCTTCGATGGGGGCGGGATCGAGGCGGGTGAAGGGATTGGAGGTCGTGACGATAAAGAGGAGGAAGGCGGCGCCGATCGATCCCTGGATCGCCAGAACGCGCGACTTGAGTTCGAGCGGCAGATTGTTGCCGAAGAGTGCGACCGCCGCGCCGAAGAGCGCGAGGATCATCACCCAGAGCACCATCGAGCCTTCGTGGTTTCCCCAGACGCCCGAGATTTTGTAGAGCAGCGGCTTGGCCGAATGGGAATTCAAGAAGACGTTGTGCACCGAAAAATCGCTCGTCACATAGGCATGGGTGAGTGCCGCGAAGGCGATGACGATGAGGCTCAACTGGGCCAGCGCCGCCGGCGCGGCCGTGCGCATGACCGCCGCATCGCCGCGTGCCGCACCGTAAAGCGGCACAACGAACTGGAAGAGCGCCACGGCAAACGCCAGGATCAGGGCAAAATGGCCGGTCTCGGCGATCATGGCGAAGCCCCCTGCCCGCCCTGCCAGACACCTTTTTCCTTGAGCTTGTCGGCGACATCCTTGGGCATGTAGTTCTCGTCATGCTTGGCCAGCACCGTATCGGCGATGAAAGTGCCGCCGGCGTCGAGCTTGCCTTCGGCCACTACCCCCTGACCCTCGCGGAACAGGTCAGGTAACTGTCCGGTGTAGGTGACCGGCAAGGTCTTGATCGTATCGGTGACGCTGAAGCTCACGCTTGTGCCCTCGCCTTTCCTGACACTGCCCTGCTCCACCAGCCCGCCAAGGCGAAATCTTTGCCCCGGCTTCACGCCCTTCTCGGTAATCTCGCTCGGCGTATAGAAGAACACGATCGTATCACTGAGCGCATAAAGCACCAACCCGATTGCAATGCCAAGCACGCCAAGACCGGCGAGAATAACAGACAGGCGTTTCTGCTTGCGGGTCATGGTCAATAGGTAAAGCTTCGGCGGGTCCGATTGGGGACGGTTTATCACGGGCACCGGCAAAGGGCGATGCCAATTGCAGACCGGTAGTGGCCGGCGGCCGGATTGCTATCGGTCACTGGCCGCTCAGAGGTCCATGCCGTGACCGGGATGGTCATCATGCTCGTCGTGATCGTGGAGCGTTGGAGATATTGTGGGTACCAAATCGGCCACCATGGCTTCCGTGGTGATGAGCAGGCCGGCCACCGAGGCTGCGCCCTGGAGGGCGGCGCGCACCACCTTGACCGGATCGATGATGCCCTTCGACACAAGATCGCCGTACTCGCCCGATTGGGCGTCGTAGCCGTAGGCATTGTGCGCTTGCTCGAGGATCTTGCCGATCACCACCGAGCCGTCCTCGCCGGCATTGATGGCGATTTGCCGGGCGGGCCAGGTGATCGCCTTGCGGACGATCTCGATGCCGGCCATCTGATCATCGTTGCCGCCCGCAAGCTTGTCGAGCGCCCTCGCGGCCCGCAGCAGGGCAACCCCGCCGCCGGGCAGAATGCCCTCCGCGACTGCGGCTTTGGTCGCGTGCATCGCGTCGTCGATGCGATCCTTGCGCTCCCTGACCTCCAGCTCGGTCGCACCGCCGACCCGGATCACCGCTATACCGCCTGAGAGCTTCGCCAGCCGTTCCTGCAACTTCTCGAGATCGTAGTCGGACGTGGTTGCATCGATCTGGGCCTTAAGTTCGGCAATGCGGGCCGCGACGGTGGCCTGATTGCCGGCGCCGCCCACGATCGTGGTGTTGTCTTTGTCGATCGTCACCTTCCCGGCGCGTCCCAAGAGATCGAGGGAGACGGTCTCGAGCTTGTGCCCGAGATCTTCCGAAATCGCCGTTCCGCCGGTCATGATCGCCAGATCCTGCAACAGGACCTTGCCAAGGGTGCCGTAACCCGGCGCCTTCACGGCGGCAAGCTTGAGAGTACCGCGCCGCTTGTTGACCACCAGAGCCGCGATCACCTCGTCCTCGATATTTTCGGCGATGATAAGCAACGGCTTGGCGGTGTGGAACACCTTCTCGAGGAGCGGCAGCAAGTCTTT
>JANMQB010000310.1:0-5914 GCA_031370155.1 Hyphomicrobiales bacterium
GCTTCCTTGCCCGGATCGTACCAGGTGTTGGCCCACACGATCTTCACCTTGAAGTCGGGATTGACCGACTGCGCCCCCAGCATGAAGGCGTTGATGCCGGCGACGACTTCGGGAATGGGGAACGACACTCTGTAACCGGCGACGCCGGTCTTCGACAGTTTCGCGGCGATCTGGCCGATCACATAGCGGCCCTCGTGGAATTTGGCGTTGTAGGTCGTCACGTTGTCGGCGGTCTTGTAGCCGGTGGCGTGCTCGAACTTCACGTCGGGAAATTTCTTGGCGACCTTGAGCGTCGGCTCCATGAAGCCGAAGGAGGTGGTGAAGACGATATTGCAGCCGTCGCGCGCCAGACGCTCGATGACGCGTTCGCTGTCGGCCTCGGCGACGTTTTCGACGAACACGGTTTCGACCTTGTCGCCGAGTTCCTTCTCGACCGCCAGGCGGCCCTGATTGTGCTGGTAAGTCCAGCCGAAATCGCCGACGGCGCCGACATAGACCCAGCATGCCTTGAGCTTTTCGGCCTGGGCCGAGGCCGTCGCCATGCCGAAAGCGAGCGCCAAGGCGGCGGCCGATAGCAACAGTTTTTTCATAAGAGTTCTCCCTTTGGTTTTCACGTTTCAACGATCAGGCACGAAGGATTGCCCGAGGCAGGCCGGCGTGTTGGCCCGCGTCAGCATGCGGTTTCCGGAAATCACCACCAGCGCTAGTATGGTGACAAGGTAGGGCAGCGAAGACAAGAACTGCGAGGGGATTCCCCAGGCAAAAGTCTGAACCGTATAGGCGAGGATCGAGATGGCGCCGAACAGATAGGCCCCGGCGACGGTGCGCCACGGTCGCCACGAGGCGAAGACGACGAGGGCCAATGCGATCCAGCCGCGGCCCGCCGTCATGTTCTCGACCCATTGCGGCGTGTAAGCGAGCGACAAATAGCCACCGGCGAGACCGGCGCAACCGCCGCCGAACATCACGCACAGATAGCGCACGCCGATCACATTGTAACCCAGCGCATGGGCCGAGGCATGGCTGTTGCCGACGGCGCGGACGATGAGCCCCGTCTTGGTGCGGAACAGCACATAAGCGACGGCGGCGGTCAAGAGGATGGCGCCGGGAATGAGCGGATCGATGCGGCCCACATTCGGCAGCTTGACGCCGGGCTGGCCGACGAAGGACTCGCCGATCAGCCCCGAGAGGCCGAGGCCGAGCAGCGTCAACGCCAGCCCAGTCGCCACCTGATTGGAAACCAGCGTCAAGGTGAGAAAGCCGAACAGCAGCGACATTCCCATGCCGGCAAGGATGGCGGCCACGACGCCGAGCCAGGGCGAACCGGTGAGAAAGGCGGCGCCGAAGCCGCACACCGCGCCCATCACCATCATGCCTTCGACGCCGAGATTGAGAACGCCAGCGCGTTCGACCACGACCTCGCCGATGGCCGCGAGCAGCAACGGTGTGGCGGCGGTCATGATGGTGAGGGCTACGGCGTAGAACATTTCCATGGCATTACTCCGCCGGCTGCGGCGCGGGCACGCGGCCAGTGTCGAAATTGATGCGGTAGAGGATCAGCGTGTCGCAGGCGAGAATGTAGAACAGCAGGATGCCCTGGAACACCTTGGCGATCTTGTCGGAAATGCCGAGCGTGATCTGCGCCGCCTCGCCGCCGATATAACTCAATGCCAGAAGCAGGCCCGCGAACAGCACACCCAGCGGATTGAGGCGGCCGAGAAAAGCCACGATGATGGCGGCGAAACCGTAGCCCGGCGAAATCTGCGGCTGCAACTGGCCGACCGTGCTGGCGACCTCGACAATGCCGGCGAGCCCCGCCAATCCTCCGGACAACAGGAAGCAGAACATCACCATGCGTTCGCGCGAAAATCCGGCGAAACGTCCGGCGCGCGGCGCGTTGCCGGCGACGCGGATTTCGAAACCCTTCAGCGTGCGGCCCATGAGGAAGGCGAGAGCGGCAACCGCGATCAACGCGAATATGGAGCCGAGGTGGATGGAACCCGAGATGGTGGGCAGCAACTGCCAGCCTTCGAAGGTGATGGTCTTGGGAAAATTGAAGCCCTGCGGATCGCGCCACGGCCCCCGCACCAGCCAATCGAGAAACAGTTGCGCCACATAGACCAGCATCAGCGAGGTCAGTATCTCGTTGGCGTTGAAGCGGTTCTTGAGATAGCCGGGAATGGCGCCGATGATCATGCCGCCGGCCATGCCGAAGGCCAGCATGGCGACGAGAGTGAGCGGCGATTGCCAGGCGGGGAACAGCACCGGAATCATGCCGCCGGCAACCGCGCCCATCGTCAATTGCCCTTCGGCGCCGATGTTCCAGACATTGGCCATGTAGCAGACCGCAAGGCCAACCCCGATCAGCACCAAGGGCGTGGCCTTGACGATGAGCTGCTCGATCGACCACAGCGCGGTCAGCGGCTCGACGAAATAGACGTAGAGCGCTGCAACCGGATTGTCGCCGCGCAGCGCGAAGATGATACCGCCGGTGACGATGGTCAGCGCAAAAGCGATGAAGGGCGAGGCGACCGCCATCACATCCGAATGTTCGCCGCGCTTTTCAAGCATGATGCGCATGGCGGGCCTCCTTCACCTCATGGGCGCCGGCCATCAACAGGCCGATCTTCTCGGCGTTCATCTGGGACGCCGGATAGGCCTCCGACAATTGGCCGCGCGAGATGACGGCGATGCGGTCGGCGATCTCGAAAATCTCGTCGAGGTCCTGGCTGATGACGAGGACCGCTGCACCTTCTAGCGACAAATCCAGGATCGCCTGGCGGATGGTGGCGGAAGCTCCGGCATCAACACCCCAGGTCGGCTGGTTGACCACCAGAATGCCGGGCTTGCGGTCGAGTTCGCGGCCAACCACGAATTTCTGCAAGTTGCCGCCGGACAGCGCGCGGGCCTCGGGGTCGGGCTTGCCCTTGCGCACGTCATAGGTCTTGATCACCCGCTCGCTGACGCCTGCCGCACCGTTCTTCTGCAGCAGGCCGGACCTGACCAGGTTGCGGTCGGAAGAATGCCGCGTCAGGATGATGTTGTCGGAAAGCGTGAAGGCCGGCACGGCGCCGTGGCCCAAGCGTTCTTCCGGCACGAAGGCCGCCCCCTTGTTGCGCCGCGAATTGACGCCGATGTGGCCGCTAGGCTCGCCATCGATCGAGATCATGCCGGCGCGTTCGAGCTGGCGCTCGCCGGAGATCGCATCGAAAAGCTCCGACTGGCCGTTGCCGGCCACACCGGCGATGGCGATCACCTCGCCGGCCCTGACCTCGAGCGATATATCCTTGAGTTCCACGGCAAACGGCCCGTCGGCGGCGAGACCCAGATGATCGAGGCGCAGCCGCACATCGCCCGGCTTGTGGGTGCGGCTGTGGCGGACCACATGGATGTCGCCGCCGACCATGAGTTTGGCCAAGCTGCCCGCCGTTTCCTTGGTGGGATCGACATTGGCGACGATCTTGCCGTGGCGCAGGATGGTGGCGTTGTGGCAAAGCCGCTTCACCTCTTCGAGGCGGTGACTGATATAGAGAACGGCGCAGCCTTCGCGGGCCAGCCGCTCCAGCGTCACAAACAACTGGTCGGCTTCCTGCGGCGTCAACACCGCGGTGGGCTCGTCCATGATCAAGAGCCTGGGCTCCTGCAGCAGGCAGCGGACGATCTCGATCCTCTGGCGCTCGCCCACCGACAAGTCCGCAACGACGGCGGTCGGTTCGAGCGGCAGGCCGTACTCCTTCGAGACGCGCGCGATTTTTTCGGAGAGTGCGGCGAGATTGAAATCGCCGGGCATGGCGAGGGCGATGTTCTCGGCCACGGTCAAGGCCTCGAACAGCGAGAAGTGCTGGAACACCATGCCTATGCCGAGCCTGCGGGCGGCGGCCGGATTGGTAATATTGACTCTCTCTCCCTTCCAGCGGAATTCGCCGGAGGTGGGCTGCAGCGCCCCATAGATCATCTTGACGAGGGTCGATTTGCCGGCCCCGTTCTCGCCGAGGAAGGCATGGATTTCGCCGGGCTTGATGCGGAGCGTCACGTCGTCATTGGCCCGCAAGGTGCCGAACACCTTGACCACATGAAGGGCCTCGAGGAGATAGTCCGGATTGGCCTTCACCGGGCGCCCCGCTTTCTCTCCGCCACAGGCGCTTCAGCGGCGGACAGATTCATCCGCAGCCCTTCATCGAGCACGAGGAGTTGCGCCACGGTGGCAGCGGCGATCATCGCCGGTTCCTTGGAACAGATGCCGGAGACGCCGATCGGGCAGATCAATCCTTCAATGCGCGCCTCCGCGACATGCGCCTCGCGCAGGCGCTTCACGAAGCGGGCGCGTTTGGTGGCGCTGCCGATCAATCCGACATGGGCGATGCGCGGATTGCGCAGCGCGGAATCGGTGACGGCGAGATCGAGCGCATGGCTGTGGGTCATGACGTAGACGAGGCTGCCGTCCGGCGCTTCCGCTAGGTCGGCGCTCGCGGCAAGCGTTACATTCTGCGGCACGGCGCGCGGGAAGGCACCGGGGCGGGCATCGACCCACTGGACGTCAAAGGGCAAGGGCGCGAGCGCCAGCACCAGCGCCTTGCCGACATGGCCGGCGCCGAAGAGATAGAGACGGCGATTGTCCTCGCCGAAACTTTCCATGATATCGAGGGATGCGATGCGCCCGCGCATGGTGAAACGGCCTTGCGCCTCGCGCGCCGCCAGATCGCGCACTGCGGCCAAGCTCGCCGCATCGAAAATTTCCGTGGCCAGTTGCACCCTGCCGCCGCAGCATTGCCCCATATCGGGGCCGAGCGCATGGGAGGCGAGTTTCACGGCGGCGCCGCGATCGAGCAGGCTCTGGGCTTCGGCAATCGCCCGCCATTCGAGCGTGCCGCCGCCGATGGTGCCGTGGAAACCTTCGGGCGTCACCACCAGCCTGGCGCCCGCATCGCGCGGCGCCGAGCCCTCGGTCTTTACCACCGAGACGAGCGCGCAACGGCTGTGGCTTTCCAGTGCCCGGAGGATCAGAGCCCAGGTCTTCATGACTGCATCGCCTTCACAGCCCGCAATATGGCCTCAGGCGTGGCCGGTGCGTCAAGCGGCGGAATGCGGTCCGGTGCGATCCCCGCCACCGCATTGAAAATCGCCGACCAGACGGAGATGCCGAGCATCAAGGGCGGCTCGCCCACCGCCTTGGAGCGGTAGATCGTGTCCTCGCGGTTGCCCTTCGACTCGTAGAGCTTGACGCGGAAGTCGGCGGGAACATCCGAGGCGCAGGGAATCTTGTAGGTGGAGGGCGCATGGGTGCGAAGTCTGCCATCGCTATCGTAAACCAGTTCCTCGGTGGTGAGCCAGCCCATGCCCTGGACGAAACCGCCTTCGATCTGGCCGATGTCGATGGCCGGATTGAGCGAGCGGCCGACGTCGTGGAGAATATCGACGCGATCGACCCGCATCTCGCCGGTCAAGGTGTCGATGGTCACTTCGGCGCAGGCCGCGCCATAGGCGAAATAATAGAAGGGCCGGCCCTTGGCCTTGGCCCGGTCCCAGGCGACCTTGGGGGTGGCATAGAATCCGGTGGAGGAGAGCTGCACCCGCGCCCGATGGGCCTTCTTGGCGAGATCGCCGAAAGCGATGCTCTGATTGCCGACGATGACCTGGCCGCCTTCGAAGCGGATGCGCGACTTCGGCACCTTCCAGTGCTTCGACGCAAAGGCCACCAGCCGCGACCTGATGGTGGCCGCCGCCGCCTTCGCCGCCATGCCATTGAGATCGGCGCCGGAGGAGGCCGCCGTGGCAGACGTGTTGGGAACCTTGGCGGTCGTGGTGGCGGTGATGCGGACGCGGTCCGGCGCCAGGCCGAATTCCTCGGCGACCACCTGCGCTACCTTGGTATAAAGCCCCTGCCCCATTTCGGTGCCGCCGTGATTGAGATGCA
>JANMQB010000359.1:0-3634 GCA_031370155.1 Hyphomicrobiales bacterium
GGCTGCCGGAAGCTGGCTCATGGTGATTGATTGCCAAGAGCCGCGCCGGAAGGCAAGAGAAGAACGCATGCGGCTCAACCTGCCATGATCGAGATCCTCAATCTTGCCCTTCCGTTTTTCGGGCTGATCCTGCTCGGCGTCGCGGCCACGCGCTTCTGGCACTTCGGCGAGGAAGGACTTGCCTGGATCAACGTCTTTCTGATCTACTTCGCCTTGCCGTCGCTGATCTTTCTGGTCGTCGCCGCGGCCCCCTTCGAGAGGCTGATCGACTGGCCCTATGTGACGGCAACTTCGGCGGTGACCCTGGCCGCGTTTCTCACGATGTTCGCCGCGTCCCTATGGCTGTTCGAAACGCCCTTCAAGACGGCGGCCTTGCAGGGCACTTCGGCGAGCTACGGCAATGTCGGATACATGGGCCTGCCGCTGGCGGTTGCCTTTTTCGGGCCCGAGGCGGCGGTACCGGCGGCCCTCGTTTTCTGCTTCGATTGCACGGTGCAGTTCGTGGCGACGGCATTTCTGGCGACGCTCGCCCACGAGAAGAACGAGGATGCCCACTGGGGCGAAGTCGCCCTGCGCATCTTTAGGCAGGTCTTCACTCATCCCTTCATTATCGCCACGATTCTCGGCGCCATCGCCTCGGCACTCCAGTTTAAAGCCCCGGGGGCGCTCGGAACCATCCTCGAAATGCTGATGAAATCGGCTGGCCCCTCAGCGCTCTTCGCTCTCGGCGTCACCGTCGGCATGCGCAAATTCGCCGGCATCGGCCGGGAATTGCCGTTGGTGGCGGGGATAAAAACAGTGCTGCAGCCGCTCGCGGCGCTCATCGTCGTGGGCCTCATCCCCGGTCTCGATCCGCTGTGGCTGCATGTGGCGGTGATGATGGCGGCGCTGCCGACGGCGTCCAACGCTTTCATCCTTGCAAGCCAATATAGAGCCTATGTGGAGGGCGCCTCGACGGCGGTGATCGTCACCACTGTCATCTCGGCCGCGACCATTCCGCTGCTCATCTATTTCATCAAGGCCGGCGTCTTGCCGTGAGGGCGCATGGCATGGGGAAGAGGTCCGGCCGTGCCCAGTCCGCGCCGCATGACGAAATGGCGGAGCGGCGCGAAGCTTTGCAGCATGGCAAGGCCGGCGGCGCGGGCCCCCTCCATGACGAGGAAACCGGAGAGCAGTGAGCGGTTCATCAGGTCGATCGCCTGCTGGCGTGGTGCAACATCGCGGCGGCGCAGGGCATCGTAATCGCGCATCACCGAATCCGCGCCCGGATCGGCGCTGGCCAGAATGAGATCGGCGGCCTGGGCCGCATCGCGCAACGACATGTTGAGGCCCTGGGCGCCGATGGGCGGCACCACATGCCCCGCCTCGCCAACGAGCAGGGTGCGGTTGCGGCCGAACTGGCGCGCCACCAGGCCCCGCATCGGAAACGCCTTGCGCGGCCCCACATCCGAGACGAGGCCCAATTCGCCATGGCAGGCGATCTGGATTTCGGTGGCGAGTGCCGCATCGTCGAGCCCCATCAGTTGCGCGGCGCGGGCCGGGCGCTCCATCCACACGAGACTCGAGCGGTTTCCCGGCATGGGCACGGTGGTGAAGGGCCCGGCCGGCCTGTGGTATTCGGTCGAAACATCGTAATGCCGCGCCGAATGGGCAAAGCTCGTGGCGATCGCCACCTGGTCGTAGGACCATTCATCGGTGGCGATGCCCGCCGCCTGGCGCAGCCGCGAATTACGGCCGTCGGCGGCCAGCAGAACTCTAGCCGAAACCTCCGCGCCACCCGCCAACTTGATCGAGATCGACGTCTCGCCCGCCGCAGCACCCGTGGCTTCATCCTCGATGAAGGCGACGCCGAGTTCCGCCGCCCGCGCGCGCAACGCCGGAATGAGCATGCCCAATGGAATGTTCCAGCCGAAAACCTCTTCGCCCAACTCCGCCGCATCGAAGGAAAGCGTGGGCGCCCTGAACGGCGACCCCGTGTCGTCGACAAGGCGTAGCTTGCGCAAGGGGGCGGTCTGGGCCTCTAGGATTCCGGGCCATATGTCGAGGTATTGCAGCATGCGGATCGACGGCTGCATCAGCGCCACGGTGCGCGGATCGGGCTGGGCCTGCGCCGCGCCCGTCACCAGCGCCGTGCGCGTTCCGTCCTTGGCCAGCAGCGCCGCCGCGGCAAGTCCGGCCGGTCCCGCGCCGGCGACGATCGCATCGAAATCGGTCATCGCTGCAAATTGCCCGTTGCGGCCGCTGTATTCAAGGGAAGGTCTTGTCGCGGCAGGCGGGCCTGATAGTCTGCCGCGATGACCGTCCTAGTGCTGCGACAATTGAGCGACGCCACCCGCCTTTTGGTCGTGCTCTGCCTTGCGGCGATCGTGGCGGCGGCGTGGGCGGCGCTGGTCTTTATCATTCACGGCGGCGGGCCGGAGCTCTACGAATTGATCTGTGGCCCCGACCGCGCCGGAGCGGCAATGGCTTCCGCTCTCTTCGCCATGTGGCTCGCCATGGCGTTTGCCATGATGCTGCCCGCGGCCGCACCCATGCTCTCGATCTATCTCGACATCGCCGAGGCGGCGCAGGCCAAGCAACTGACGGTCGTCTCGCCCTTGGTTCTGGCAGGCGGTTACATGGCGGTGTGGATCGCCTTCACTGTCGCGGCGGCGGGATTGCAAACGAGCCTGCGTTCCGCAGGGATCGACCTTGCCGCGCCTCCTGTTGCAGCGGCGCTGCTAATCGGCGCCGGAGCCTATCAGTTTTCCAATCTCAAACATGCTTGCCTGTCGAAATGCCGCCACCCCATGCCGTATTTCATGTCCAACTGGACAGTGAAACTCTGGGGTGTCTTCGGCATGGGACTGGCGCAAGGTGCCCTCTGTCTTGGCTGCTGCTAGGCGCTGATGATACTAGTGGACGAAATCTGACACTTGGAACCTGCTGATGCAAGACGCTGTCTTCAGTCGCTGTTTGACAGCTTATGACCCAAAGCGGACGGACCGCCAGAGCCAGAAAACCCGAGGTACTATCAGCGTCGCATAAGCGCGATGAGCTGATAGGGACTAGTGCCGGTGAACTCCGTCAAGGCTAGCGGTTATAGCGTCCGCGCATGAAGGTGGGAGACATGACTGCACCTAGTCTGCCTCGCAGCAACATCAGTTCAAAATCTAATTGCCAGCAAGGTGTTATCCAGACATGACTGCACCCTCTCGACATATGAATGCAGCAAGCGGCTAAATTGTGAAAACGGGTGCAAAGCCTCCGCCTTGTGTCCTGAAGTTCGTGGTCTGGCCCTGATAAAGACGAGCGGCAGCAATGAGCAATTTGCCGTCATAGGTGTAGAGCCGCACATCCATCTTGCGGGATTCGTGCGCTTCGCCGATTTCGACGATGCGTTTGCCGGGTGCTACGACCTGTTGCGCGATATAGCCGCCTTTCGCAATCTCAGCCCATGTGGATTTGGTGATCTTGTCGCCGCGATAGACGGCCTTTCCGCCGTGACCGCCTAAGGGCTTGAAGAAGAGTCGCTTGCGCTCGCTCCAGAGCTGTGGCGCGGTCTCTGGCGTCACTGCTTGTGCGCGCGGCACCCTAATGAGTGCAGCGATATCTGCCTCATCTGCACCCAACCGCCGCAAAGCTTCAGGGTCGG
>JANMQB010000368.1:0-26796 GCA_031370155.1 Hyphomicrobiales bacterium
CTCACCCTGAGGAGCCGCGAAGCGGCCTCGAAGGGTCTGGTCGAACCGGGCTCGCTCGCGGCCCATGCTTCGAGGCTCACCTTCGGCTCGCACCTCAGCATAAGGATTGGCAAAAGTTAGTCCTCTCCCTATGGCGCCCGCCGCAGCACGGCGCGCACCGGAGCCGCATCGAGATTGGCAAGATTGATTGGCAGGGCGATGAGCTCGTAGTCGCCCGGCGCCACATGGGCGAGCACGAGATTTTCGAGGATGCGCATGCCGGCCCGCTTCGCCGCCATATGGGCGGGCAGCTCCTTCGATGTCTCCGGATCGACCGACGGCGTGTCGATGCCGACAAGCTTGACACCCTTCGAAGCGAGACACTCGATCACATCCGCCGAAAGCGCCCGGAAACCCGTGGGCCAGATATGCGGATCGCTTTTCTCCGCCAGCCGCAGCAGCACGCGCGGCGGCACATCGCCGAGCATGGCCGCGATGTGCTCGGGCAGACACAGTGGCGTCGCCGCGCGCGCATCGATCACCCGGCACGGACCGATGAAGGGCTCGAGCCCCAGCGCCCCGATCGCCGCGCCCGCCGCATCGTAATGCAGCGGCGCATCGGCATGGCTGCCGCAATGGCTCGACATGGCAATCCGCGCCACATTGACCGGGCAGCCGGGGCCGATGGCGAAGGTGCGGCTTTCCTCATAGGCGGCATCGCCCGGAAATCCCGCCATGCCCGGCGACAGCGGTTGCGAAATGTCGATGATCATGTGACCGCCTTCCGCACGCGGAATTGCGGTGCATCCCACAATCTCTCATCCAGGATGCGGGCCAGAATATCCACCGCATCCCACACTTCGGAGTATCCGATATAAAGCGGCGTGAAAGCGAAGCGGATCAGATCGGGGGCGCGGAAATCGCCGATCACGCCATGGGCGATCAAAGCCTGCATCGCCGCATAGCCTTCCGGACAATGCAGCGACACATGCGAGCCGCGCTCCGCCATGTTGCGCGAACCGGCAAGACGCACGCCATGCCGCCCGCAGCGCGCTTCCACGAGATCGATAAACAGCTTGCACAGCGCCATCGACTTGACCCGCACTTCTCTCATGTCCACATCATCCCAGACATCGAGGGCCGCATCGAGGGCCGCCATCGCCAGAATCGGCTGGGTGCCGCATTGATTGCGCAATATCCCCGGCGCCGGCCGGTAATCGAGATCGAAGGCGAAAGGTGCCTCATGCCCCCACCAGCCGGCCAGCGGCGGGGCAATCTTGTTTTGCAGATCGGGCCGCACATAAAGGAAAGCCGGCGCGCCCGGCCCGCCATTGAGATACTTGTAGGTGCAACCGAGCGCGAAATCCGCATCCGTCCCCGCGAGATCGACCGGCAGAGCGCCGGCCGAATGGGCGAGATCCCAGATGGTGAGCGCCCCCGCCGCATGCGCCGCGGCGGTGATCGCCGCCATGTCGTGCAAGCGGGCGCTGCGGTAATCGACTTCCGTCAGCATGACCACGGCCACTCGCTCGTCAATCGCCGTCATCGCTTCCTCGGGCTCGACGATGCGCAGTTCAAGGTTCGCGTCGAGAAAGTCGCGCAAGCCCTGCGCCACATAGAGATCGGACGGAAAATTACCGCTGTCGGTGAGGATCACCTTGCGATGAGGCCGCAATTTCACCGCCGCTCCCAGCAGCTTGAACAGATTGATCGAGATCGTATCGCCGGCCACGACGCTGCCGTCCGGCGCGCCGATCAGTTTCGCGATCCTGTCGCCCACCTTGCGCGGCAGATCGAACCAGCCGTGTTCGTTCCACGATCTGATCAGTGTCTCCCCCCACTGCCGCGAAATGGTGTCGCTCACGCGCTGTGGCACCGACTTCGGCAGGGCGCCAAGCGAATTACCGTCGAGATATATGAGCTTTTCAGGGATCGAGAAACGCTCGCGCCTGGCGCGCAGGGGATCGGCCCGGTCCAATGCTTCGCAATGGCTGCGTTTCATGGTCCACTTTGTAGCATGACCGCGGTTGCATCGTCAGCCGGCTTGAAGCGAAGATATCTCTTGCAGGAGGGATCGGCGGCCTCAGTGGCGCGAACCTGCTGCAACACCTTCTTCACACCGCCGGAGGCGGTGCAGGCGTCGATCAATCCTTCATCGTCATGGAGCCCATAGTGATCGACGGCGCGGTAAAAGCCATCCGTACACAGAAGTATGGCCGATGGACTTCCAAGATCGAAATATTCGGCAAACTGCGCGGCGGCCGGGCTTGCTTCCAGTATGCTGTAGCCGCCCGGCGTATTCCGGGCCTTGCGGCCAGTGAGCAACTGCGGCTGGAACTCCGCAAGCAGTTGTTTTGTGTCCAGCACGCCCGCTGTGCGGCGTTTCTCCGCCTCGCGCGCCAGCCAGTTGTCGAAGACATTGTTGGGCGAAGCGGCGAGAATCCTGTGCGACCCGTCATTGGTCCGTGCCAGCAGGCAGGAATCGCCAAGCCGGGCCGCCTGCCAGGTTACGCCGGAGCATTTGACAAGAACCAGGCAGGCCGCCGGCGGGTCGTAGTCCTGTGGAAGATCGAGACCCGCCGACGCCCCGCGCCAGTCGTCGATCAGCAACTGCACCAGAGAAGCAACGATACCAGACAGCGTCGCATTCGATCCTGCGAGCCTCGGCAGATGGTTCTGGGCGCGGGCGACAAGCCACCGCGCATCGCTGCCGCCCGGCAGGTAATTCTGGTCATTGATGCCGGTGACGCCGTCGAATACCCAAGCGGCCTCAACATCGCCTTTCACGCCGTAGAAGCCCCAGCCATCCTCATTGACGGTCCCGCTGCCCTCGCTGACGGCTCCGGTCAGTCGCATCCTCATTCAGAGAGTAACCACTTCGCCGGTCCGCACGCTTTCATCCGCCGCCAATACGACGCGCAGCGAATTGATGGCATCCTCGACATGGGCCGTCATGTCGCGGTCGTGGCGGATGGCATCGAGAAACAGTTCCTGCTCGCGGTTGCAAAGCTCCTGGTGGCCCGGTTCATCATCCATGCGGATGATTTCATCCGGCGTGGCGAAAGTGCCTTGCGGCGTCAGCATTGCATGATGCAGCCGCAGCGCGCTGGTGCGGGTATGGCTGTCGATATCGGCGGACTCCGTCTTCGATTCGTCCATGACGATCGACACGCAGCCCTTGGGGCCGATCATGTCCTTCACGAAGAAGGCGGTCTCGCTCATCATCGGCCCCCAGCCCGCCTCGTACCAGCCGACCGAGCCGTCGTCGAAGCTCACATGCAGATGGCCATAATTGTACATGCGTTCGTGCACTTCGTTGGTGAGCCTGGCGCCGATCGCATGCACGCGCACCGGTTTCGCGCCGGTCACCTGGCACATCACATCGACATAGTGAACGCCGCAATCGACGATCGGAGAAATCGAATTCATCAGGTGCTTGTGCACCTGCCATTGCGGGCCGGAGGATTGCTGATTGAGGTTCATCCGCATCACCAGCGGCCGGCCCAGCGTCTTGCCGACTTCGACGAATTTCATCCAGGAGGGATGCACCCGCAGGATATAGCCGATCACAAGCTTCTTGCCCTTCTTCTTCGCCATCGCCGCAATTTTCTCGGCTTCGGCCACCGTGTCGGCGAGCGGCTTTTCGATGAAGATGTGGCAGCCGGCCTTCAGCGCCATCTTGGCATAGGCGGCATGGGTATCGGGCCAGGTGTTGATCGAGACGGCATCCGGCTTGAGCGCTGCAAGGGCCTGCGCATAGTCGGCGAACACCGGAACCTTCGGAAATTCCTTCCTCAGATCGTGTCGCGCCTCGATGCCCCGGCTGCAAAGACCGGTGATCTTGAACCCCTTGATCGACTTGTAGGCGCGGGCATGGCTGAGTCCCATGTTGCCCAGGCCCACGACGAGGACGCTGATCTTCTTCATTTTCCGTCAATCCAGGTTTGCAGAACCTGTAAGTCATCGCTCAAATGAACCAGACTCGCAAGATAGCCAGGCGCGATGCGGCCGAGCTCGTGATCGCGCTTGAGAAAGGCCGCCGGATTGAGCGACGCCATGCGGAGCGCATCATCGAGGGAAACACCGAGCCTTTGCGTGCAATAGCGCACCGCCTCGTCCATGGTCAGGTTCGAACCAGCGAGTGTTCCGTCCTCAAGCTGCAAGCGTCCGTCCCGGCGCGTGACCGTGCGGCCCTGCAATTCGAAACGATCTGGCCCTCTTGCCGCTGTCGGCATGGCGTCGGAAACCAGCACCATGCGGTTGTGGAGCTTCGCCGCCAGCGCCACCTTGAGGGCAGCATCATGCACATGATGGCCGTCGGCGATCAGCCCGCAGTAACTTCGGGTATCGGCGAGCGCCGCGCCCACCATGCCGGGCTCGCGGCCGGTCATCTGGCTCATGGCGTTGAACAGATGCGTGAAGGAGCGCGCGCCCGCGGCAAGTGCGGCCTGTGCTTCCGCCGCCGTTGCCTCGGAATGGCCGAGGCTAACCAATATGCCCGCCGCCGCCAGCTTGGCGACGTGTTCCGGCGCCACCCGGTTGGGCGCCAGCGTCAGCATCACCGCACCGCATTGGGCAGCGGCGAGACTGGCTACATCCGCATCGGTCATCGGCCGGATGAAGCGGGCGTCATGGGCGCCCTTGCGCGCCGGATCGAGAAACGGTCCCTCGATGTGGATGCCGAGTACGCCGGGCACCCCCGCCGCGCGCGCTTCCATGACCGCGTCAATGGCTCCTTCCAAGATCTCCGGCGCGTCGGTAATGACCGTCGGCAAGAGTCCCGTCGTACCGAACTTGCGGTGCGATGCGGCAATGCGCGTGACGGTCTCCACCGATGGATTTTCATTGAGCAGCGCACCGCCGCCGCCGTTGACCTGAACGTCGATGAAACCTGGAACCAGCAGACCGGCGGAAAGCTCCCGCCTTTCGATTCCCGGCGTGATCCGGCTGCTGGCGATGACATCGGCTATGCGCGATCCCTCAACAATCACTGCAAGGCCGGCATGAATATTATCGCCGTCGAAAATGCGGGCACCGGTCAGGGCAAATGCCATCACACGGTCTCCGTCACCTTCTTGAGCAGCCGCGGCCGGTCGGGATCGCGGCCGCGCGCCTGTGCCGTCTTTTCAATAAAACCATACGCCGTCTGGATCATCGAAATCGGATCGAGCAGCGGATGCGCCGTCCGGACCACCGGCAGTCCACCCTCCCCCGCCACCAGTATGTTGGCACCGGTCGACTTCATACGGGCAATTGCCTCGCGCGATGAGGTGCGCGATTGATCCTCCGGCGAATAGGCAATAATGGGAAAGCCTTCGCCGAGGAGTTCCAGCGGCCCATGCATTACCTCGGCAAGCGAATAGGCCTCGGCGTGAATTGCACAGGTTTCCTTGAGTTTCAGCGCCGTTTCACCGGCAATCGGCAGCGACGGGCCGCGACCAAGGACATAGAGCGACTCGGCATGGGTTGCGAGCCCGATGGCTTCGGGCCAGTCCATCTCCGATGCTCGTCGCAAATCCTCGGACAGGCGGGAAAGTGCCGCGAGAAGATCGCCGCTGCCAAGCCACTGTGCGGCAATCGCGGCACCCGCGGCCAGCGAGGCGATGAAAGATTTGGTCGCCGCCACGCTTAGCTCAGGCCCCGCATGGAGCGGCAGGCAAATGTCGGCGCTGTTACCGGCAAGAGAGTTGTCCACATTGACGATGGCGATGGTAAGGGCGCCCGCCTTTTTCGCCGCCTCTTGCAGTGCGACGATGTCCGGGCTCTTGCCGGACTGCGAGATAGTGACACAGACCGCATCCCTGACCGCGAGTTTTGCGCCATAGACCGAAACGACTGATGCTCCGATCGAGCAGCAGGGAACGCCATGAAGAATCTCGACGAGGTACTTGAAATAGCCCGCCGCATGATCGGAACTGCCGCGCGCCGAAGTCAGAATGACCGGCGGTGGCTTGTGACGCAGACGCGCGCCAATTTCGGTCAGCGCGGCCGCATTGCGATCGATGAACCGGGCGACCGCCTCCGGCGCTTCCGCCGCCTCGCGGGCCATGGCGCTCACGTCGAGGCCTCCGGCGCAATGGTCAATTCCGCGAGGAAATCGTAACTGTCACCGCGATAGCGCGAGCGGGTGAATTCGACAATGCGGCCGTCCGGCAGATAGGAAATGCGCTCGATGAACAGCGCCGGGCTACCTTCGGGCAGTTCCAGGAGTTTCGCTTCTTCGCCGCTAAGTGCCGTCGCATGCAGGCGCTGCAGGGCCCGGATCGGACGCACGCCGCGGGCCCCGAGAGCGGAATAGAGCGAGCCGCCAACGCTCAGCGGAGTCGGCAGGAACTTGTGCGGTATGACCGCGAGCTCGATCGCCATCGGCAAGCCGTCGGCGCGGCGCAAGCGATGAAAGCGCGACACATACTCGCCAGGCGACAACGACAATTTCAGTGCCTCTTCTGGCGTCGGCAGGCCGACCGACCTGTCGAGCCAGTCGGCGTCGGTCTTGAGGCCACGAAGTTCCATATCCTGGGTAAAGCTGGTCAGTCGCGACAGGGGTTGCTCGATGCGCTTCGGCAAACCAGCCACATAGGTGCCGGAGCCGCGGCGCTGCACCAGCACACCCTCGGCTACAAGATCGGCGAAGGCCTTGCGCACGGTGACGCGCGATATATCGAGCATTTGTGCGACATCGCGCTCGCCGGGAATGGCATCGCCCTCCTTGAGCTCGCCGGCCGAGACCGCTTCGTGGACAAGTTTCTTGACACGCGCATAGAGCGGCGCATTGCCGGCGCTTTCAAACCGGCGAAGCGCGAAGACCGACTGGGCGCTGCTCATGTCCAGGTCTCCGCCAGGCCCATCGCCTTGCGCGCCATCATGATAGCGCCGTCGCTGGCATCCGCCACGGGACCGACGAGCGCTGCCTTCACGTCGGCGTCGAGATAGGGCGGATAGACCCGTGACAGACCGCCGAGCAAACAGATCCGGCTCGCCCCCCGCGCCATCAGTGCGCGGCCGAGATTGGAGACGGCGGCGGCTCCCTCGATGACGATGGTCATGCCGTGCACATCGCCCTTGGCGGCGGATTGAAAGACGAGCGGTGCCAGCTGCGCATAGTCCTTCGGCGCCGCACGCTGCGACCATTGTGACAGATCGAACCGGCTGCGGCCGGCGATGGCGAGTACCGATTCGACAAGCGGGGTCGGCTGCAGCAGCCCGTCGATGGAAAGTGCCGCGCGGCGCACCGCATGGTGGCCAAGCCAGGCGCCGGAACCGTGATCGCCAAGGGAAAATCCCCAGCCGCCCACCATGTGGCGGGTTCCTCCCGTCAAAGCGAATCCGATGGAGCCGGTGCCGGCGATGACGATGCCGCCATCGCCGCCGGCGAAGGCGCCGATGCAGGCGGCATAGGCGTCATTGTCGGCGATGACCGTGGCAAAGGGCAGATGGGCGGCGGCAATGCGCTCGACGCCGACCGAGGTGATGAGACCGGCAAGCCCGAGGCCTGCGTGAAGACTGCCGATGTCGAGACTGGCCGCAGCCGCCGCAGTGCGCGCCGTTTCGACGATGGTGGCGACCGCCGCATCGAAATTCTGATAGATGTTGGAGGAACCCCCGATCGCCTCACCGAGCTTTCGGCCATCGGCAGCGCGGATGCGGGCCCGGCAGCGGCTGCCACCGCCATCAATTCCAAGGAAATACCCCGCGCTCGTAGCCATTGGGCGCATAATACCAGAACAATACCAAATAGGAAGAGAATTGTTAAAAAGTCCCAAGACGCACGGTAATCATTAACATTTCTGCATGGTTAACAAATTCCACTGGACAAGTGGTACTAATTTGGTATTATTCCGCTCATGAATGCGGCGTCGCTACAGACCGAACACGGATCGGCGGAATTCACCGGGATCGACACGTGGGACGATCTCGCAATCCTGTCGGCCCTGGTTGAGGGGCAACGCCGCTCGATCTATGCCGTCCGAAAGGCATTGCCGATGATCGCGATCGCGGCCGATGCGACCGCCAAGCGCCTCGCAGCGGGCGGCCGGCTGATTTACGCAGGCGCGGGAACCTCGATCCGCATTGCCGTGCAGGATGGCTCCGAATTGACCGCCACCTTTGGCATGGCCGAAGACAAACTCGTCTATCTCATTGCCGGTGGACGGACAGCGATGTTCGAAACCCTGGCCGGTGCCGAAGACGATGCCGCCGAAGGCAGCACTGCCGTTGAGGCGGCGCAGTGTGCGCCCGGCGACGTGCTCGTTGCCGTGGCGGCTTCCGGCACCACGCCCTATACGGTTGCTGCAGCGAAGCGCGCCCGGGAACTGGGCGCCCTGGTCATCGCCGTCGTCAACAACCCGGCAACGCCGCTGGCGTCCGCCGCCGAACACGCAATCTTTCTCGACACTGGACCGGAAGTGATCGCCGGATCGACCCGCATGGGAGCCGGCACAGCGCAGAAGGCGGCACTCAATCTTCTCTCGACCCTCGCCAACATCAAGCTCGGCGCCGTCCATGACGGCATGATGGTCGCCGTGAAGGCCGACAACCTGAAGCTCAAGAAGAGGGCTCGCGGTATCGTCGCGCGGATCACCGGCGCCGGTGAAGATACGGCCGCCGCTGCCCTGGAGGCGACGCGCGGCGATGTGAAACCGGCCGTGCTGATCTGTGCCGGCGCAAAATCCCCGGCCGCGGCACGAGAGTTGCTGGCGGCAACGCAGGGAAATTTGCGACGGGCCTTGGCGAGGATCGCCGCTTCATAATAGGCTACGCAAGTAGACGTCCAACGGGAGGAAAAGGAGAAACCCATGTTAAAGACTGGACTGAAGACAATGCTGCTCGCCGCGGTTGCCATGACGGCGTTTGCGGGTGCCGCATCGGCCGGCAAGCTGACCATTGAAAGCTGGCGCAACGACGACGCCACGATCTGGAAGGAAAAGATCATTCCCGCCTTCCAGGCCAAGTATCCCAATATCCAGGTTGAGTTCAATCCGACTGCACCGAAGGAATATAACGCCGCGCTCAACGCCCGCCTCGAAGGCGGCACTGCCGGCGACATCATCACCTGCCGCCCCTTCGATGCCTCGCTCGAACTCTTCAACAAAGGCCATCTGGCATCCCTGAACGATTTGCCCAGCATGGCGGGCTTCTCGGACGTGGCCAAGAGCGCCTGGACCACCGACGACGGCAAGACCACCTTCTGCGTGCCCATGGCCTCGGTGATCCACGGCTTCATCTACAACAAGGAAATCTTCGACAAGCTCGGCCTCAAGGAGCCGAAGACCGAAGAGGAATTTCTCGCCGTCCTCGAGGCCATAAAAAAGGACGGCAATTACGTGCCGCTCGTCCTCGGCACCAACGACCAGTGGGAAGCCGCGACCATGGGCTTCCAGAACATCGGCCCCAACTACTGGGCGGGCGAGGACGGCCGCAAGAAGCTGATTGACGGCTCGGGCAAGCTGACCGACGCCGAATATGTCAACACATTCGCGGCCCTCGCGAAATGGGCTCCCTACCTCGGCGACGGCTACAAGGCTCAAACCTATCCGGATAGTCAGAATCTCTTCGGTCTAGGCAAGGGTGCAATTTACGCGGCGGGCTCTTGGGATATCTCGACTTTCCGTGGCCAGAACGTGCCCATGGGCGCCTTCAAGGCTCCGCCTCCGGCTGGCGCTGCCGACTGCTACATCTCTGACCACACCGATATCGGCATTGGCCTCAATGCCAAGTCGCCGAACGCAGCCGACGCGAGGGTATTCCTCGACTGGGTGGGCTCGGAAGAATTCGCCAACATCTTTGCGAACTCCTTGCCGGGCTTCTTCCCGCTGTCGAGCGCCAAGGTGACGCTGTCTGACGATGTCGCGCAGACCTTCGTCGGCTGGCGTGGCGAGTGCAAGTCGACGATCCGCAATTCGTACCAGATCCTCTCGCGCGGAACGCCGAACCTGGAGAATGAACTTTGGAACGTTTCCGCCCAGGTGCTGAACGGTACACTGACGCCAGAAGCAGCCGGCGCCCAGCTCGAGGACGGGCTGAAGAAGTGGTACGCACCGCACCAGAAGTAAAAACGGAAGCCAACACAACTGTCATCCCCGGGCTCGTCCCGGGGGCCCACCTTCAACGGGGACTCAGACTTCATCCCCGTTGGTCCAAGGGTCGCCGGAATGAATCCGGCGATGACAGTTGTCTGCGGGATGGGCAATGGCATCGGGAACAGAGACTGGCATCGTCGGCATGTCGCGTGGAACCTACTTGCGGCTCCTCGCATTCTTCCTCGCGCCCGCCGCTCTCATTTATACGATCTTCTCGATCTATCCGCTGATTGCCACCATCTTCAATTCGCTCTACCTGCGCCAGCCCGATGGCAGTTATCTTTTCTCCGGACTTAGCAATTTCTACACGCTGCTGACCGACACCACCTGGTCGGTGCCGTTCTGGAATGCCTTCCGCAACAATTGCTACTTCTTCCTCATTCACATGCTCGTGCAGAATCCCATCGGTCTGGCACTCGCCGCGATGCTGAGCCTGCCGCGCCTTCGCCTGCGCGCCACCTACCGGACGCTCATCTTCATGCCGACCATGCTGTCGGTCGTGATCATCGGCTTCATCTGGCAGCTGATTCTCTCACCGCTGTGGGGCATCGCCAAGATGTTCCTGCAGACCTTTAGCCTGGGCTTTCTCTTTGCGCCATGGCTCGGCCAAGAGTCCTCCGCTCTCCTCACCATCTCGCTGATTTCGGTCTGGCAGTTCGTCGGCATCCCGATGATCCTCATCTACACCGCCCTGCTGGCGATCCCCGAGGAACTCATCGATGCGGCGACGGTGGACGGCCTCAACCAGTTTCAGGCCTTCGTATGGGTGAAACTGCCGCTCATCCTGCCGACCATCGGTCTCGTCTCGATCCTCACCTTCGTCAACAACTTCAACGCATTCGACCTGATCTACGCAATGAAGGGAGCGCTTGCCGGTCCCAATTTCTCCGCCGACATCATGGGCACGCTGTTCTACCGCACCTTCTTCGGCAACCAGTTGCAGCTCGGCGATCCCTCCATGGGCTCGACCGTCGCCACCATGATGTTCATCATCATCCTCATCGGCGTGATGACTTATCTCTTTGTCATCCAGCGCCGCATGCAGCGCTATTCCTTCTGAGGGCATGATGCGGAAACCGGCAAGCGCCATCGCGGTCCACGGCATTCTCGGCC
Source organism: Hyphomicrobiales bacterium (assembly GCA_031370155.1). Classification (GTDB taxonomy): domain Bacteria; phylum Pseudomonadota; class Alphaproteobacteria; order Rhizobiales; family Aestuariivirgaceae; genus Aestuariivirga. The sequence continues at coordinate 11,172 of JANMQB010000368.1, forward strand.
TCTATACTGCCTTGGCCTTGTTCCCGATCCTTCTCGTGATCATGAACTCCTTCAAGGCGCGCAATGCGATCTTCGGCCAGCCCCTGTCGTTGCCAACGCCGTCGACCTTCTCGCTCATCGGCTACAACAAGGTCTTCGGCGACAGCTCGGTCGTCAGCTACTACGTCAATTCGATCACGGTTACCGGCGGCACAATATTCCTCACCCTGCTCTTCGGCGCTATGGCCGCCTGGGCACTCACCGAATACAAATTTCGCTGGAACACCCTGCTCGCCCTCTATCTCTCCATCGGTATTATGGTGCCGATCCGCCTGGGCTCCGTATCGATTATCCAACTCATTGTTGAAATGAACCTGATCAATACGCTTACGGCTCTGATCCTCGTCTACACGGCCCAGAACCTACCGCTGTCGATCTTCATCCTCTCGGAATTCGTGGCACAGATTCCCAAGGACTTGCGCGAAGCCGCGCGTTGCGACGGTCTCAGCGAATACAGTATCTTCTTCTTCATCGTCCTGCCGCTGATTCGCCCCGCCATGGCGACGGTTGCCGTCTTCACCATGATTCCCGTATGGAACGATCTGTGGTTCCCGCTGCTGCTTGCCCCCACCGGCGGCAAGCAGACCATCACTCTCGGCATCCAGCAGTTCCTCGGCCAATACATCACCGACTGGAACGCCGTACTCTCGGCTCTCTCGACCGCCATCATCCCGGTTCTCATTCTCTACGTCATCTTCTCCCGCCAGCTGATCCGGGGTCTGACCTCCGGCGCCGTCAAGTGAGTACCCCATGTCGGAAGTAAGGATCGCCAAGCTCTTCAAGTCCTATGGCAATGTCGAGATACTCAAGGATATCAATCTCACGGTTGAAGACGGTGCCTTTGTTGTCCTGGTCGGCCCTTCTGGCTGCGGTAAGTCCACACTGCTGCGCTGCATTGCCGGACTTGAGCCCATCACCTCAGGCACGATGACAATTGGCGGAAAGCAGGTCAATGACCTGCCGCCCGCCAAGCGCGAGATCGCCATGGTGTTCCAGTCCTATGCGCTCTATCCACACATGGATGTCTATGGCAACATGGCTTTTGGCCTGAAGTTCGCGAAGGTGCCAAAGGCCGACATCGACCGGCGCGTCAACGAGGCGGCGCGCATCCTCCAGCTTGAGCCGCTCCTGAAGCGCCGCCCGCGCGAATTATCCGGCGGTCAGCGCCAGCGCGTCGCCATCGGCCGCGCCATCGTGCGGAAGCCGCAGGTATTTTTGTTTGACGAGCCGCTTTCGAACCTCGATGCGGCGCTGCGCATCAACACCCGTGTCGAAATCGCCAAGCTCCACAAGATGCTGAAGGCCACCATCACCTATGTAACCCACGACCAGGTCGAGGCCATGACGCTTGCCGACAAGATCGTGGTCATGAACAAGGGCCGCATCGAACAGACGGGAAAGCCTCTAGATCTCTACTACAGGCCCGTCAATCTCTTTGTGGCCGGCTTCATCGGCTCACCGGCCATGAACTTCCTGGTGGCTGCCGCCAAGAAGCGGGACACCCTCGACTTAGGCGACGGCCATGAATTGGCTGTGAAACTCCCCGCCGCCTGCAAAGTGGGTGACAAGGTCACGCTCGGTTGCCGCCCCGAGCACATGACATTCGGCGGATCGGGCAAACTGAAGTTGACTGGCACCGTCGACATCATAGAGCGCCTGGGCGAATCCGGCTTCGCTTATGTCCGCCTGCCCTCGGGCCAGACCATCATTGCAGAGGTGCGCGGGGATCCAAAACACGGGAATGGGGATAAGGTCGATGTTGCGCTCGATGCCGCGCAACTTCACTTCTTCAACTCAGATGGGATGCGAATCGAATGACTATCCCTTCGCCACCGCCGCCACATGGCGGAGAAATTCGGCTGTCGCCATCAGCGCCTTGCAACGCTCGAAGCGGTTCACCGAATAGGCCCAGAAATCGTCGGCCGGATTCTTGCTGGCATGCTGAATGAGACCCCACAGCGTCCACAGCAGATCGCACATGGCCTTGTAGATGACGATGCGGCCGCGCTCGGCAGGGGTAGGCTCACCGCTAAAATAAGCGCGGATCATTTCCTCTTCCTGGTCCGCGTCGAACTGGGCCTCGACGGCAAGGTCGCCCAGATCCCACATGGGATCGTTCATGCCGGAATATTCCCAATCAATAATCCACATCCGCTTGCCGGTGTCGAGGAAGTTCTCGCATAGGGGGTCGCAGTGGCAGGCGGCGGTGGGCAGTGGATGGGCGTTGAGTGCCGCGCGCACCGTTTCCGCCTCGCGCACCACATCGTGATAACCGGTCGGAAGATCGACTTCCTTGGCCGAAAGCACCTTGAGATAATCGTCGATCATCGCGAAGAGTTCGAAGCGAAAATCGAATTTGGCGCCGGACGTATGGAGCTTTCGGAAGACGAGTGCAGCCCGTGCGGGCGAACCGGCGATCGACTTGAATTTTTCCGGCGACATGGTGACAGCATTGTCTATCAGCCTTGTGACCATGACGCCGCTGACGGGATCGAAATGAAGTACGTCGGGGCTTACCCCGGCGCGAGCGGCCTCGCGCGCCGCCTGGGCCTCGTTCTTGCGGTTGATGTATTCCTCCGTGCCCTTGCCCGGCACACGCAGCACATATTGCTCGCCACCGTGATCGACGCGAAACACCAGATTGGTCAGCCCGCCAAGGCGCGTAACCACAATATCCGAGTCCTCGAGCGCCCACATCATGGGCAACCTTTTCAATTCCGCCCGCGCCAGTGCAATATCCTGATCGTCCATGCTCATCCCCTGAGCCGTTCCATTTTTGCGTCATACAAACAACGTGGACCGCGCAACGCCCGATAAGTCCGTCCGAAAGCCTCGATGTCGAATGCCGTTTCGGCCGCCACACCGGCTGGCAGGTAGCCAAAGGCGATGGTCTTGCCGAGCGTATGGCCGAAGCCCGTGCTGGTGGTCGAGCCCACGACCTTGCCATGGTGCAGAATTGCCTCGCTGCCGTGAAATGGCGCGAAACCTTCGACTGTGAATGAGCAGAGCTTGCGCGATGGCGGGGCAGCCTTGATCTTCGCCAGTGTCTCGCAGCCGATGAAGTCGCCCTTGTCCAGTGCCACGCAGAAGCCAAGGCCTGCCTCATAGGGATTGTAGTCGGGCGAGATGTCGCCGGACCAGTAGAGATAGCCCTTCTCCATGCGGCAGGAGTCGATGGCGCGATAGCCGGCATTGGCGATGCCTCGCGCTTCGCCAGCGGCCCACAGCGTTTCGAAAACCTGAGCGGCGAACTCTTGCGGCATATAGAGCTCGTAGCCAAGCTCACCCACATAGCCGACCCGTACCGCCAGCACATCGGCATGGCCAACGCCGATGCGGCGGCAGGCAAGGAAAGGAAACGCCGCATTGGAAAGGTCGTCATCGGTGACGGATTGCAGGATATCGCGCGCGCGGGGACCGCAAAGATTGAGCGTGGCGAACTGATTGGTGACGTCGCGGATCGTAACACCGGTAGGAAGATGCCGGGCCACCCAGCCCCCGTCGCGGACGCCGAAACCCGAACCGGTGACCAGATAAAGGAGATCGGCTGATGCGTGAATCAGCGTCACATCTGCCTCGATGCCGCCCTTTTCATTGCAGAGCTGTGTGTAAACCGCCTTGCCGGGCGGGCCGGCGAGATCATTGGCGGCAATGCGCTGGAGTGCGGCTTCAGTACCCTTCCCGATTATCTCGAATTTCGCGAAGGAGGTCTGGTCGATCAAGGCGGCACGCTCTCGGATGGCGCGGTGCTCGGCCGCCACATGGTCGAACCAATTGGGATGGCCTTCGAAGGATGGCGAGTCTTCCGGGGCAACACCCTTTGGGGCAAACCAGTTGGGCCGCTCCCAGCCCGACTTCGAGCCGAAGACGGCCCCCGCCCGTTTCAGATGTTCGTGCAGCGGCGAGCGGCGCAGGCCCCGTCCGGCGTGAGTTTCTTCGCCGGGCCAGTGAATCTTGTAATAGGCGCCATAGGCCTCGATGGCGCGGTCCTCGAGATAACGCAGCTGCGCCTGCACGCGGCCGAAACGGCGCGCATCGAAGGGCCACAGGTCCATCCCTGCATCGCCATGCAGAATGGTGTTTGCCACAGCAAGCCCCACGCCGCCCGAAGCTGCAATCCCCGCCGTGAAGCCGCAGGCGACATAGAAATTGTCGAGTTCCGGTGCCAGTCCCATGATCGGCTCGCCATCGGCGGAAACCGGGATAGGCCCGTTGATTACTGTCTGGATACCGATCTCGTTGAGGACCGGCAGGCGTTCGGCGGCAGGCAGGGCGAAGAGCTCGAGCCGCTCCATGTTGGGCGGCAACAACTCGCGCCCGAATTCCAGTGGCGGAAGCCCGCGATGGAAACCGCGGGAGCCATCTTCCCAGCCGCCAATGGCGAAGGAACCGGTATCGGGCTTCAGATAGAAATTCTTATCGGGATCGCGCAAGGTCGTGAGCCCGGCATCGAACGACAGCTTTTTTTCGGTCAAAAAGTATTGGTGCTCGACGATACCGGCGGCAAGCGCCACACCCGCCATGTTACACACGCGCTTCGCCCACAGGCCCGCGCAGTTCACCAGGATGTCGCAGGCGATATTGCCGGCATTGGTCACAACGCCCAGAGCGCGGCGGCCCTCGATGGCGACCTCCTCGACGCAAACGCCTTCCTCGATCACAGCGCCGTTCATGCGGGCGCCCTTGGCATAAGCCATGGTCAGCGAATATGGATCGACATAACCGTCACCCGGAATGAAGGCTGCGCCCTCGATGCCATCGGTCAAGATATAGGGGAAGCGCTGCTTTGCTTCGGCGGCCGACAACGAATGGCACTTGACGCCGAAACTCTTGGCCTGGGTCATGGCGCGGCGGATTTCGCTCCATCGTGCCTTGCTCCCGGCGAGTCGCAGAGAGCCCACCTTCTTCCACGAAATCGGCTGCTCCGTTTCCTGCTCCAACCGGTCGAATACGGCGACGGAATTCTGCATCAACCGCGTCAGGTTGCGCTTGCCGCGCAACTGGCCGACGAGGCCCGCCGCATGCCAGGTACACCCATGGGTGAGTTGGGCCTTTTCGACCAGCAGCACGTCCCTGGCGCCGTCGCGGGCCAGATGATAGGCGAGCGAGGTTCCGATGGCGCCGCCGCCGATGACCAGAATATGCACATGCCGGTCGGCGCGGAATTTCACGACTTCACCCGCATATTGCCCGGATCGAACAGAGGCTCTAGATGAACTTTTGCCCTGACCGTCTGCTTGGCAACCACGAGTTCATAGCTGCCGGAGCGGACATAATCTTCCGTGACACCGGCGCCGTTCCGCACATAGCCGTAGCCGATGGGTCTGGCCACCGTATAGCCATAGCCGCCGCTCGTCAGGTAGCCCGCGAATTCGCCGTTGCGCAAAATGGTCTCGCGGCCGAGAAGAACAATGTCCTCGCGTTCGGTGGTGAAGCCCGCCAGTATTTTGGCAAGCGGCTCGCGCGATGCCTTCTCGCAGGCCTCGCGGCCGAGGAAGGACTGGTTCGACTTGAGCTTCACCGCCCAGCCGAGGCCGGCCTGAAACGGATTGTCGTTGGGCGTGATGTCGGAGCCCCAGGCGCGATAGCCTTTTTCCAGACGCAGCGATTCCAGCGCCCGGTAACCGGCGGGCGCCAGGCCATGGCCTGCCCCAGCCAGCATCAGCGCATCGAAGACTTCGCCTGTTGCCGCGATCGGCACATGCAGTTCCCAGCCGAGCTCGCCCACATAGGTGACTCGCAATGCCCGCAACATGTGGCCGGCGATTGCGATGTCGCGGACATGGCCGAAGGGGAAGCCGGCATTGCTTTGACCCGTCCCGGTGGCAATTTCCAGAGTCGCGCGCGCCGCAGGGCCCATGAGCGACAGCGTGCCCCATTGCTCGGTGACATCGATGAACTTCGCTTCGAGTCCCGGTTTGATGTGATCGGCGATCCAGGCGAAGTCATGGGTGCGGAAACCGGTACCGGTAACGATATAGAAATGGTCCTCGGCAAGCCGTGCTACCGTCAGATCGCATTCGATACCGCCGCGCGAATTGAGCATTTGCGTATAGGTGAGGCGGCCCACCTGGCGCGCGACATTGTTGGCGCATATCCATGACAGGACCTCCGCCGAGTCCCGCCCGTGCATTTCATACTTGGCGAAGGAGGACTGGTCGAAAATTCCGGCGCGCTCGCGCACCGCCTTGTGTTCCTCGCCCACCGCGGCAAACCAGTTCTGCCGCTCCATGGAATAGACGTCCTTCGCCTCCATTCCTTTGGGCGCAAACCAGTTGGGCCGCTCCCAGCCGAGCTTCGATCCGAAACAGGCATTGAGCTTCTTCAGCCGCTCATAGAGCGGCGAGACGATGCGCGGGCGGCCGCTTTCATATTCTTCATGCGGAAAACCGATGGTGTAATGCTTGCCATAGGCTTCGAGTGTCCGGTCGCAAGTCCACTGCCGGTCCTTGTGCAGGTCCGAAAAGCGCCGGATATCGACGACCCACAGGTCCATCGGCGCCTCGCCCGAGGCCGCCCATTGCGCCAGTACCCAGCCGGCTCCGCCGCCGCCCGCAATGCCGAATGCGTTGAAACCGGCACCCACATAAAAATTCTTGAGTTCCGGCGCCGCACCGAGAATGAAATTGCCGTCGGGAGTGAAGCTCTCCGGCCCGTTGACCATCTTCTTGATGCCGGCTGTCTCGAGCGCAGGCACGCGGACGAGCGCCTGCATCATGTGCTGCTCGAAGTGATCCCAGTCATCCTCGAAGAGCTGAAATTCGAAGTCGCCCGGCACATCGCCCTGCGTCCAGGCCTGCGGATCGGGTTCATAGCCGCCGAAGACGAGGCCCCCAACTTCCTCCTTGAAATAGATGCGCCGGTCGGGATCGCGGATCGTCGCCACGTCGGTGGCAAGCCCGTCGATTTTCTCGGTGATGACATATTGGTGCTTGACCGGCTGCAGTGGCACACTGACGCCCGCCATGGCGCCGATCTGCCGGGCCCATTGGCCGCCGCAGTTGATAACCGTTTCGCAGGCAATCGTGCCCTGCTCGGCGCGCACGGCAATAACACGGCCGTCACGCACGTCGAAGCCGCTGACTTGGACATCTTCAAATATCCTGGCACCATTCATGCGGGCGCCCTTGGCCAGCGACTGGGCGATGTCGGAGGGCGAGGCCTGACCGTCGGTTGGCAGCCAGCTTGCGCCCACGAGGTCGTCGGTATTCATCAAAGGCCACATCTTCTTGACCTCGGCGGGCGACAGCAGATGCATCTCCATGCCGAAGCTTTGCGCCGTGGTGGCAAGGCGCTTGTATTCGATCCAGCGGTCGGCGTTGGTGGCAAGTCTCAGGCAGCCCGTCATCTTCCAACCGGTCGCAAGGCCCGTCTCCTGATCGAGCTTCTTGTAGAGAGCGACGGAATATTTCAGCACCTGGGTAATCGAAGCCGACGAGCGCAACTGCCCGACAAGCCCCGCCGCATGCCAGGTGGAGCCGGAGGTGAGCTTGTTCTGTTCAAGCAGGATTACGTCGGCCTGGTGATCGCGGGCCAGATGATAGGCCGTCGAGCAGCCGACGATACCGCCGCCGATGACCACGAATTGCGCATGTGCCGGGAGTGTCATGTCGTTCCAAATTTACCGCGGTAATCGGCAAGAACGCGCCCGAAGCGTCCGAGATACTCCGCCGCATAGGCGACATAATCGACGCCCGGCGCGTTGAGATGGAGTTCCGACACCATGCCCCAGACGGCTTCGCGGAGCGCGCTCGCAGTCTTCATCGCATAGAAGGAGCGGAGCGTCGCCTGATCCGGAACCTTGCCGAAATAGAGTTCCAGAATCTGCCGCTCGCCTTGTTCTTCAAAGGAATTATTGGAGGCGATATTGGCAAGATCGAACATCGCCGTGCCGAAGGCGCCATATTCCCAGTCGATGAGCCACAGGCGCTTGCCGTCGTCCATGAAATTGCCGGGCAGCAGATCGTGATGACCGAAGACGATGGGCAGGGGGACTTGTGCCAGTTCCAGGCGGTCCACGATCTCCATCCAACGCGGAATATCCGGCACATGGCGGTGGCGCCCGGCCGTCAGGGTGTGGGCATAGTCGCGCAACACATGGAACACCCAGAAGATGCTGCCGGGACCGGTCATCCGCCTGCCCATGTCGAAGTGGCAGCGACGGACGATTTCGACGCAGCGCTCCGTATTGGCCCGCACATCGGCCTCGTAAAAGGTGCGGGCCGCGAGAAAGCGCAACACCATGATACCGGGCTCCGTGTAAACGACTTCCGGCGACAGGCCCGCCTCGAAGGCGGCGTGACTCGCTATTCCCTCACGCAGGCGCGAAACATGATGGCAGGGATAGTCCTCGCCGACGCGCGCCACATATTTGCCGCCCGCATCGGTGACGGTGAAACTGGCGTTGCTGACCCCGCCCTTGAGCGGCATGAGTTCCGGCTTCCCCTTCCAGATGGGCAGGCGGCGCACCCTGTCCTCGACGGTCATCATCCTAAGCCAACCCGCGTTTCGCCCTGATGCCATTGACCCAGGCGGTGATCAGCCGGTCGGCAACGATGCCGATGAAGGCGACGGCAAGGCCTGCAACGATGCCGCGCCCCGCATCGGCCTTGGACAGGGCCTTGAACACCTCCTGGCCGAGATCGCGCGTGCCGATCATGGCAGCGATGATGATCATGCTCAGGGAGAGAAGGATCGTCTGGTTGATGCCGAGCATGATTTCGGGCAGCGCCACCGGCAGCTGCACCCTCAAGAACAACTGGCGTCTGGTGCAGCCCGATACGATGCCGGCCTCGATCAGTTCGTGCGGCACCTGGCGGATGCCATGATTGGTGTAACGAATCGCCGGCACGATGGCGAAGGCGACGGTGGCGATCATGGCTGTCACATCGCCCACCCGGAACAGCATCACCACCGGAATGATGAAGCAGAAGGAGGGGATGGTCTGCAGCGTGTCGATGATGGGTATTACGATACTCGACATGCGGTCGCTGCGCGAACACAAGACGCCGATGGGGATGCCAAGGGCGGCTGCCAGCAGCGCCGAGGCACCGCACAGATAGAGCGTTTGCATGGTCGGCACCCACAGGCCGGTGGCGGCGCAGAAGGCCGAGAGGATCGCGACGGTGGCCGCCAGCCAAAGCCCGCCGAGCCGCCAGCCGAGAAGTGCGACCAGCAGCGTGAGACCGAGCCAAGGCAGCGATTCGAACAGGACCCGCAGTGGGTTGAGGAAATAAAGCAGCAGAGCTGTGCGCACGACCTCGATCGCATCGAAGAAATTGACCGTCAGCCAGTCGATGCCGGTCTTCCACATCGGCGCCGTGGTGACCGTGAGCGAAGGGGGTATTTTGGCCAGTGCCGGAACCGCGATGCTGAGGAGCGTCGTTATCGCCAATACGGCGAGAGCGATTGCCAGATTGGCGTTCCGCGCCAACCAGCCGGCGCCAGTTCCCGACACTGCTTCCGGCCGCTTGCGGGCGATGGCCTGGCTCAACCGGTCGAGCACGATGGCGAGAATGACGATTGCCAGTCCGGCTTCCATCGCCTGTCCAACCTTGAGCGCGCGCAGCGCCAGAAGCACGTCGTAGCCGAGACCGCCGGCACCGATCATCGACGAGATGATCACCATGTTGAGGGCCAGCATGATCACCTGGTTGACGCCGATCATCAGCGACGGTTTGGCAGCGGGCACCAGCACCCGCCATAATTTCTGCCGCCGGGTGCAGCCCGCCATATCGGCGAAGTCCTGCACTTCCTGTGGCACCTTGTGCAGGCCCAGCATGGTGGCGCGCACCATGGGCGGCGTCGCGAAGAGGCCCGTGGCCAGCAGCGCCGAAACCGGGCTGTTGCCGAACAGGATCAGCATGGGAATGAGATAGGCGAAGGTCGGCATGGTCTGCATAAGATCGAGGGCGGGACCGATCAGCAGCTTCGCGGCGCGCGGCGAGCCGTAACCCCAGATTCCGGTTAACAGGCCGGTGATCACACAGAACGGCACGCAGATCACGATGAGCGCCAGGGTCAGCATCGACTGGTCCCATAGTCCGAACAGCGCCAGAGCCAGGAACCCCAGCCCGCACAGCGACGCTAGGCGCAGGCCGCCATAGATGTAGCCGAGCGTGCCCATCACCACGCAGACGCCAAGCCAGGACAGGCGCGGCAGCAGCACCGCACTTTCGCCTGCACCGATCTTGAATCCCTTGGCGAGGAGCGCGAAGGCAAGTTGCAGCGGAATATCGAGCACCGCGGTCATGGTGCGCGTCACTCCCATGAAATTGACACGCAACCACGCCATCGCCGCGCCGATCCAGTTCTTGAATGGGATGACCAACGAGTCGGGATAGGCGACGGCGGAGGGCAAAACATCGCCGAGCAGCGCCAATCCACCAAGCAGAAGCGCGGCAGCGAGCCACAGTGCGGGGCTGGGAATGGCCGCCGACCGCATCGGCGGCGATCCCAACGGAATATCGGTCATGATCCCCGCTCCTGCCCGGCCAGCAGGCCGATGACGGCGGCGGGAGTGACCTCTCCGATCTTGCGGCCGTCCTTGCTAATGACGGCGAAGGGTCTATCGGCGGCCACGATATCGGGGGCAAAGCTGGCTATCTTCGCTGCGGCCTCGACTGACGCCGCATGTTTGGTCTTGGCTCCCAAGGGCTGCATCAGGCTCATCGCCGACAACACCTTGGCGCGGTTCACGTCGCGGGTGAATTCGGCGACGTAGGAAGTGGCGGGCCGCGTCACCAGTTCCTCCGGCGTGCCGACTTGGATGATCTCGCCGTCCTTCATGATGGCAACACGGTCGGCGAGCCTGATCGCCTCGTCGAAATCATGCGTGATGAAAACGATGGTCTTTTGCAGCACGCTCTGCAGGCGCATCAGTTCCGATTGCATCTCGCGCCGGATCAGCGGGTCGAGCGCCGAGAACGGCTCGTCGAGGAACCAGATTTCGGGCTCGACGGCGAGCGAACGGGCGATGCCGACACGCTGCTGCTGGCCGCCTGAAAGTTCGCGCGGATAATGGTGTTCGCGGCCCTTGAGGCCTACGAGCTCGATCATTTCTCGCGCCCGCCTTTCGCGCACGGGCCTCGTGGCGCCCTGGATCGACAGCGGAAAGGCCACGTTTTCAAGCACGGTAAGATGCGGCAGCAGCGCGAAGTGCTGGAACACCATCCCCATCTTGTGGCGGCGGATGTCGATAAGCTCCGCTTCGCTCGCCTTCAGCAGATCCTTGCCGTCGAATGTGACCTGGCCCGCCGTCGGCTCGATCAACCGCGACATGCAGCGCAAGAGCGTCGACTTGCCCGAGCCCGACAGCCCCATGATGATGAAGTTTTCACCCTCGTGGATGTCGAGCGAGGCATCGCGCACCGCGCCGATGAGCTCGGCGCTTGCTAGATCAGCTGCCGATCGGCGGCCGTTGCCGGCTTTGAGAAACTTCACGGCACCCGGGCCGAAAAGCTTCCAGACATGTCTGCAGGCAAGTTTCACAGGGCGCGCGGAATGGGACCGCGGCGAATTCGTCGACATTCAATAATCCTCTGGCCGGACTCCGGCGAAGGCGGAATGGACGGTGGCTTGCCGTCCATTCCCTTGCTTCAGCAGTTTATTGCGACCAGGCTCTCCACTTCGCGTCGTTGGCGGCAATCCAGGCCTGGGCCACTTCTTCGATGGACTTGCCGTCGAGATCGATCTGGCCCGACATGGTGTTGAGTTCGGCGGCATCGAGCTGAAAGGCCTTGGCCACCTTATAGGCGACCGGCCACTTGTCTTTCATGCCGGCCCAGGCATATTTCCATATCTCGCCATGCGGCTTGCCGCAATCATAGGCCTTGTCCGGATTTACGCCCACTTTCGGATCGGCGTAGCACTCGGCCGAGTATTCGGGAAACTCGATCCATTCGCCCTGGTATTTCGCCGGCGCCCAATGCGGCGAATAAATCCACAGCATGATCGGCGCCTTGCGCTGATAGGCGGAATCGAGTTCGGCGAACATCGCTGCGTCGGTGCCGGCATGAATGACGGTGAAGGGCAGACCCAGCGCCTCGACGCGCTCGTCGTCGAAGCCTTCCCAGGTTACCGGCCCGCCGAGATAACGCCCCTTGGGCGCGGTTTCGGGCGCGGAGAATGCTTCCGCGCATTTCGGATCCTTGAGCGCTTCCCAATTCGGCAGACCCGGGCACTTCTCCTTCATGTACATGGGATACCACCATTCTTCTTTGGCCTTGGGGCCGAGCACTCCCAGCCGCTCGGTCTGTTCGGTGGCGTCCGATGCCTTCATAGCTTCGCCCGCCGTGGTATCCCAGTATTCAATGCCGACTGTGAGATCGCCGGTGGTGAGGCCGGTCGTCAGGCTCGAGAGATAATCTGCTGTCGGATACTCGATCGTGTAGCCGAGCTTCTCGAGAATACCGCCGAGAATCTTGGCGTTGAGATTGGCGCTGGTCCAGTCGAACAGGGCGATCTTGATCGGATCGTTCGATTCGACGGCCGAGGCCCCGGCCGGTGCAAGCATTGCCGCCGCCAGTGCGACGCCGCCGAACAAAGCACGTTTCCAAGCAGAACTCATCTTCATGGTGTCTGACTCCATTTCCTCCGGCCTGCGTGTTGCTTTGATTATGGGCCGCAGCGCCGGGCGTGAGTGTTCAACGCGACGAACCCGGCTGTCAACGGCAATCCGTGAGAAACTGTTGGAATTAGCCCGTACCGCTTGAGTTCTTGACCGAATTGTGGGCATTATTCCCCGTTATCCGGGCAAAACCTCATGAATACCCACACGGCCAAATTAACAAAGCGGCACACTGAAATTGTCCGCATGGTGCGCGAACGCGGCACGCTGGCAGTCTCCGAAATGGCCAGTGCCCTCGGTGTCTCGGAGGAAACGGTTCGACGCGACGTGCGCCCGCTCGTGCAACGCGGCGACGTAGTCAAGCTCCACGGCGCCGTCACTTTGCCACATCAGGTAGGCGAGGCGCCCTTCGAACGGCGTCTGCGCGAATTTGCCGAGGCCAAACGCGCCATTGCCAAGCGGGCGGCGGAACTGGTCGAGGACGGCGACAGCCTGATGCTCGATACCGGCACCACCACCAGCATCTTCGCCCAGGAACTGCTCAAGAAACACAATCTCACCATCGTCACCAATTCCGCCGACATTGCGCGGACGCTGGCAACGGTGAACGGCAACAGGGTCTATATGGCGGGTGGCGAACTCAATGGTGACAATGGCGCGGCCTTTGGCCCTTCGGCCATTGCCTTCGCCGCCGGCTTCAGGGTACGACATGCAATCATCTCGATCGCCGCCCTCGACGCCGACTATGGCCCCATGGACAGCCATTTGGCCGAGGCCGAATTCGCCCGCATGGTGCTGTCACGCGGCGAAAACCGCATCATGCTCTCCGACAGCTCGAAATTCGGCCGCACCGCGCTGATCAAGGTCTGCGATTATGACGGCATCGACCGGTTGGTGACCGAAGCCGCCCCGCCGCCCGGCCTGGCCGCGGCGCTGGCATCGGCCGGCGTAAGCATTGATGTCGCAGGTCATTGAACGGATGCCGAGTTACGCCTCTTCCCGTGCTACCGGCATGCCAGTAATGTGCGCCCACCAGTTGACCGAAACACCACCTATGGATCAAACTGCGGTATAACTCGAGAACAGGTGATATCAATGCATTACGAAGCACCGGAAACGACCAAGGCCGCAGTGGCCTTGCTCGCCAAGGCCAAGGGAAGCGCCTATGTGCTGGCCGGCGGATCGGACCTCCTGGTTCACATGCGCGGCGGCTATATCGAACCTGATCTGGTCGTCGATATCAAGCGCATCAAGGCAATGCGCGAAGTGAAGAAGTCGGCTTCTGGCTTCACGATCGGCGCCGCGGTGCCCTGTGCCCAGCTGGGCGAAAACGCCGCCCTCAAGAAGGCCTGGCCGGGAGTCGTCGAGGCCGCAAATCTCATCGGCTCCAAGCAGATCCAGGGCCGCTGCACCATCACCGGCAATCTCTGCAATGCCTCCCCCGCCGCCGACAGCGTTCCCGCCATGGTGGCCGCCGGCGCCAAGGCGGTGATCGCCGGACCAAAGGGCAAGCGCATCATCCCGGTCGAGCAAGTGGCCACCAGTCCCGGCAAGACTTCGCTCAAGAGGAGCGAACTCATCGAGGCGATCCAGCTACCCAAGCGGCCGCCACGGTCGGGCGATGCCTATCTGCGCTTCATCCCGCGCACCGAGATGGACATCGCCGTGGTCAGCGCCGGAGTCAATCTGGTGCTCGATTCAAACGGCATCGTGAAAGACGCACGTGTAGCGCTGGGCGCGGTGGCGCCGACCGTCGTACTGGTGCCCGACGCCGCCAAGGCGATCATCGGCACGAAGCTCGATGGCGCCGCCCTCGACAAACTCGGCGCGGCCTGCTCGGCCGCCTGCCGCCCCATCGACGACAAGCGCGGCACAGTTGAATTTAGAACCAAGGTCGCGGCGGTATTGGCGAAACGCGCTGCAAAAATCGCGTACAGCCGCGCAGGAGGCAAATAATGTCGGTCAAAATTTCAACCACAATCAACGGCGACAACGTCGAATTCATCTGCGAGGCCGATGAGTCACTCCTCGATGCGCTGCGCAACCGTGTCGGCCTCACCGGCGTGAAAGAAGGCTGCGGCACCGGCGACTGCGGCGCCTGCAGCATCACCCTTGACGGCCGCCTCGTCTGTTCCTGCCTCGTCCTCGGCGCCGAAGCCGGAGGCCGTAGAATCGAGACCATCGAAGGCATGGCTCACGGCGAAAAGTTGCATCCCCTGCAGAAGAAGTTCATCGAACACGCCGCCCTACAATGCGGCATCTGCACACCGGGCTTCCTGATCGCCGCCCGCGATCTGCTGGATAAAAATTCCAATCCGACCGAAGAGGAAATCCGCTTCGGTCTCGCCGGCAATCTCTGCCGTTGCACCGGCTACGACAAGATCGTCCGGGCCGTGCAGGCTGCCGCAAAAGAAATGAGAGGAGTCTGAACCATGCCGCTCGATACCAGCTTCACCGGCCAGAAATTCAAGGTCGTCGGCACCAGGCCTCTGCGCCCCGACGGCATCGACAAGGTAACGGGCCGCGCCCGCTACGGCGCCGACGCTTCCGCTCCCGGCCAGCTCGTGGGCTACATCCTGCGCAGCCCCCACGCCCATGCGCGGATCAAGAAGATCGACACATCGAAGGCCGAGAAGCTTCCCGGCGTGAAAGCCGTCATCACGGCCGCCGACCTGCCCGACCTCACCAATGGCGACAAGGGCATGTACGACATCCTGGAAAACTGCATGGCCCGCACGACGGCTTTCTATGACGGTCACGCGGTGGCCGCAGTCGCTGCCATCGATGCCAAGACGGCGAAGCAGGCCCTCAAGCTCATCAAAGTCGAATATGAAATCCTGCCGCATGTGACCGACGTCGACGAGGCGGTAAGACCCGGAGCGCCGGTCCTCCACAAGGACATGTTCACCGAGGGCGTGGAACCCAAGCCGAAGAAGGCGTCCAACATCGCCAAACGCACCGAGTTCGGCCACGGTGACGTGGCGGCCGGCTTCAAGGAGGCCGATGTCATCATCGCGC
>JANMQB010000384.1:0-4666 GCA_031370155.1 Hyphomicrobiales bacterium
GGGCCGCGCCGTCTGGCGCGCCACGGTGCTCCATGAGAATAAGACAATGAGCAAGGAACAGCGGCAAGCCCGATGGCTGGCCGACCGCGAAGAATATCAAGAACTCGGCCGCAGGGTGTTCCAGCAGATCAGAGCAATGGAACGCGAAAGGAAGGCGGCCGCGGGGGAGAAGCAGTAGCCGGTGGGCGCACGCTTCTCAGGCCGCACAGCGGCCGTCACCGGCGGCGCCTCGGGCATTGGCTATGCCATTGCCGCGCGGCTTGCCGCCGAAGGCGGCAAGGTTGCGATCTGGGACGTCAATGAAAGGGCGGCCCGCGATTGCGCCGCGCGGCTCGGCGCCGCCGCCATCGGCATTGCGGTGGACGTGGCGGACGAGAGTTCCGTGGCGGCCGCAGCGGCCATGACCGTGGACCGGCTGGGCGGCATCGACATTCTCGTCACCAGCGCCGCCATCACCGGCCCCAACGCGACGCTTGCCGAATATCCCGCCGAGCAGTGGCGCCGGGTGATCGACGTCAATCTCAACGGCGCCTTCTACTGCAACCGCGCCGTCGTGCCCCACATGCTGAAAACGGGTTACGGTCGCATCGTCAACATCGCCTCGATCGCCGGCAAGGAGGGCAACCCCAACGCCTCGGCCTATTCGGCCTCCAAGGCCGGGGTCATCGCCATGACCAAGGCGCTGGCCAAGGAGCTGGCCAAGACCAACATCACGGTCAACTGCGTCACCCCGGCCGCGGTCAGGACGCCGATCTTCGAGCAGATGACGCAAGCCCATATCGATTTCATGTTGTCGAAAATCCCCAAGGGCCGCTTCGGCACCGTCGATGAGGTGGCCAGTCTCGTCTGCTGGCTGGCGAGCGCGGAGTGTTCCTTCTCGACCGGCGCAGTGTTCGACGTTTCCGGCGGCCGCGCCACCTATTGAATCCGCAAGATGGTCTTGCATCGCGGAGCGTTCGCTGATTAGTTACGCCTCGGCCGGAAGCGAGCGCGCATCCGGCGGTGGGAGGCATGTAAATGGCGTTGCTCGACGTCCGCGGCGTGTCGAAGAATTTCGGCGCCATCAAGGCGTTGACCGATGTGAGTCTGGCGATGGAGCCGGGCGAGGTGGTCGGCCTGATGGGCGACAACGGCGCCGGCAAATCCACCATGGTCAAGCTGGTCGCCGGCAATTTTCCGCCGAGCGAGGGTGAAGTCGCCGTGGAAGACGAAATCTGCCACTTTCACAAGCCGGTCGAGGCCCGCGCCAAGGGCATCGAAGTGGTCTATCAGGACCTGGCCTTGGCCGACAATCTCACCGCCGCCCAGAATGTCTTCCTCGGCCGCGAGATCAAAAAGGGCGTCTGGCCCTTCGACATTCTCGACAAGCAGGCGATGATCGACCGCGCCGCGGCACTATTCCAAGAGCTGAAGTCCGAAACCCGGCCGCGCGATCTGGTGCGCAAGATGTCGGGCGGCCAGCGCCAGGCGGTGGCCATCGCCCGCACCCGGCTGTCCAACGCCAAGATCGTGCTGATGGACGAGCCGACGGCGTCGATATCAGTACGACAGGTGGCGGAGGTCCTCGAACTCATCCGCCGCCTGCGCGGCCAGGGCGTGGCCGTCATGCTGATCAGTCACCGCATGCCCGACGTCTTCGCCGTGTCCGATCGCATCATCGTGTTGCGCCGCGGCGCCAAGGTCGCCGACAAGCGCACGCCGAAAACCTCACCGGAAGAAATCACCGGCCTGATCACGGGGGCCATCCGTGCAGCGTAGCGCAACCCAGGCGGCCGCCGAAACCGGCCATGCCGCGATCTCCGACGTCGTCGAGATCAAGGAACAGACGTGGCTGCAGCGCGTATTCACCAGCCAGCCCTTCTGGATCGCCATCGCGCTCATCGTCCTCGTGATCTACATGTCGGCCCTCGAGCCGAGCTTCGGCACGGTCGACAATGCTGCCAACATCACCCGGAATTTTGCCCCCTTCGGCATCATGGCGCTGGGCATGACGGTGGTGATCGTCACCGGCGGCATCGACCTGTCGGTCGGCTCCATCATGGGTCTCGTCGCCATCGTCGCCGGGCTGTTCCTCACCTGGCATTATCCCTGGTACGTGGCCTTCGCCATGGGTCTTGTGGCCGGTCTCGCCTGCGGCGCGGTCAACGGCTTCTTCGTCGCCTATGTCGGCATACCGTCATTCGTCGTAACCCTCGGCATGTTGTCGATCGCGCGGTCGTTGGCGGTGGTATTTTCCGCCAACCAGATGCTCTATCAGTTCGGTCCCGACGCGCCGATCGTCAAGGCGATCGGTCAGGCGAAATGGCCGCGGCAGACGCCGGGCGATTCCATTCCCGACTGGATTCCGCAATTGTCATCGCATTTCTGGACCATGATCGCCTTAGCGCTGATCGTCGGCTATGCGTTCAATTTCAAGGCCTGGGGGCGCCATCTTTTTGCCATTGGCGGCAATGAACAGGCAGCCCGGCTCACCGGCGTGCCGGTCGACTGGGTCAAGTTCATGGCCTATGTGTTTTCGGCCTTTACGGCCTCGATCGCCTCTTTGCTCCTGCTCGGCTACAACGGTTCGGCGATCAATGCGATGGGTCAGGGCTACGAGCTGCGCGTCATCGCGGCTACTGTCATCGGCGGCGCCAGCCTGATGGGCGGCACCGGCACCGCTTTCGGCGCCGTCATCGGCTCGGCCTTTCTCGAAGTCATCCGCAATGCGCTGCTGATGGCGGGCATCGATTCCAACTGGCAGGGCGCATTCGTCGGCGCCTTCATCATTCTCGCGGTTCTTCTCGGCATGCAGACCGGCGGCAAGTCCATTGTCGCCGCGACGCTGGAAAGGCTCATTCCCCGGAAGCACCGCTAGAAAAGCACCGGCCGGCGGTAAGCCGGCGGGATTTCGGTAAACACAGAGGAGGAAGACACATGAAGAAGTTTCTGCTGACCGCGGCGGTGGCCCTTGGCGCGCTGACCGTAGCCGTATCCGCGGCACAGGCGAAATACGTTTTCGCCCTCGTGCCCAAGAACATGAACAACCCGTTCTTCGATCAGGCCCGCGACGGCTGCAAGAAGGCCGAAGCGGAATCAAACGGCGCCTTCGAATGCATGTATATCGGCCCCGGCGAGCACGGCGGCGGCGAGGAGCAAGTGCAGATCGTGCAGGATCTGGTGGTCAAGAAGGTCGACGGCATCGCAGTGGCCCCGGCCAACGCGGCCGCCATGGCGGTTGCTCTTCAGGCCGCCAAGGACGCCGGCATCCCGGTTCTCACCTGGGACTCCGACGTGCTGCCTGAGAACAAGGATCTGCGTGTGGCCTATATCGGCACCCACAACTACGAAATCGGCACCAACCTCGCCAAGCTCGCCATGCAGATCAAGCCGAAGGGAGGCACCGTGTGCATCCAGTCGGGCGGCGCTGCGGCGGCCAACCACAATGAGCGCATGCAGGGCATCCGCGACACGCTGTCGGGCATGAAGTCCGCCACCTCGCCCGGCGACCAACTGACCGGCCAGAACGGCTGGACGGAAATCGACGGCTGTCCGCTCTACACCAACGACGATTTCCCGCTTTCGGTGCAGCAGTTTGAAGACATCATGGCGAAGAATCCGAACCTCGATGCCTTCATCCCGACCGGCGGCTTCCCGCAGTTCGTCCCCGACGCCAACCGGGCGGCGGTCGAGAAGTACAAGGACAAGATCGCCAAGAAGGAATTGGCTCTCGTCGTTGCCGACACGCTGCCGGTGCAGATCGACCAGATGAAGGAAGGCCTGTCGCTCGGCCAGGTCGGCCAGCGGCCCTTCGAGATGGGCTACATGACCATGAAGGCCCTTGCTGACATGAAGGGGGGCAAGCCCGCTCCGGTCGATCCGACCTATACCGGCCTTGATGTCTGCACGCCTGAAACCGCGGACACCTGCATCGCCAAGTAGGGTTCCCTTCGACGATCACGCAGGGCGGGAGGAAACTCCCGCCTTTTTTGTAAGGAGGCCGCCATGACCGGACTATTCTCGCTTACCGGCCGCGTGGCGCTGGTGACCGGCGCCTCGCGCGGGCTGGGTTTTGCTATGGCCAAGGCCTTGGCCGAGCACGGCGCCAAAATCATCATCAACGCCCGCGACCGCGTCGCCTTGCGGGACGCGGCGGCAAAGATCGGCGCCGAAGCCATGGCTTTCGACGTGACCGTCCCGGACGCATCGCGCGCCGCACTCGAGGACATCGTGGCGCGCCACGGCCGCCTCGACATTCTCGTCAACAATGCCGGTATCCAGCACCGCCGTCCCCTGACCGATTGGCTGGACGAGGACTTCGAACGCGTCATTGCCACCAATCTCACCGCCTGTTTCCGCTTGGCGCGCGATGCCGCGCGGCTGATGCTGCCCAACAAGTTCGGACGCATCATCAACACCGGCTCGGTCGCCGCCATACTTGGCCGCCCCACCATCCATGGCTATGTGGCGGCCAAGGCGGGGCTGCATGGCCTCACCCGCTCCATGGCGGCGGAAATGGGCCGCCACGGCATCACCGTCAATGCCATAGCACCCGGCTATTTCGCCACCGAACTCAACACGGCGCTTATCGAAGACAAGGCCTTCACCCAATGGGTCGAACAGCGCACGCCCGCCGGGCGCTGGGCAAAACCCGAAGAGCTTGGCGGTGCCGTGGTCTTCCTTGCTT
>JANMQB010000419.1:0-5250 GCA_031370155.1 Hyphomicrobiales bacterium
CTTGCCCCCTTGAGCATCAGGCCGCGCACGATGCGCAGGAAATGGGTGTTGGGCAGCACTTCGCCGATCGCCTGGGCCCACACCGGCATGCCGCGGTACGGGAAAGCGAAGCCCGACAGCAGGATCGATGGCAAGAGGAAGAAGAACGACATCTGCATGGCCTGCAACTGGTTCTGCGCCACCGTCGAGAAGGTGAAGCCGAGCGCCAGATTGACGGTGATGAAAAGCAGCGTCGCCATGGCCAGCAGCGTGATGCTTCCCTCGAAGGGAACGCCGAACAAGAGCTTTGCCGCCGTCAGCACGACGGCGACTTGAACCCCGCCGATCAGTATGTAGGGTGCTATCTTTCCGGCCATGACTTCGACCGGCCTGACCGGCATGGCCAGCAGATTCTCCATGGTGCCGCGCTCGCGCTCGCGGGTGACGGCAAGCGAGGTCATCATCACCATGGTCATGGTCAGGATGACGCCGAGCAGCCCCGGCACCACATTGTAGCGGGTGATGATCTCGGGGTTGTAGCGCCGGTGCAGCAGCACCTCGACCGGCCCGTCGCGGCCCCGGAGCAGTGAAAGCGGCCCGGCGAGGTCACGCGCCAGTGTTTGGGCGATAGCCTGATCGACGGCACCAAGGGCATTGCCTGTCGTCGCGGGATCGGTGGCGTCGGCTTCGATGGCGATCTGCGCGCCCTCCTGGCGCACCAGCCGGCGGGTGAAGCCCGCAGGGATGGTGACGACGAATTGCACTTCGCCGCGCTGCAACAGATTGTCGGCCTCGGCCTCGTTGGCGGCAAGCCGCACGATGTCGAAATAGCCGGTGTTGCCGATGGCGCTCACCAGCGACCGGGTGATGGCGCTGTGATCGGCGGAAAGCACCGCGGTGGGCAGGCCCTTGGGATCGTTGTTGATGGCATAGCCGAAGAGCACGAGCTGCATGATCGGCATGCCGAACATCATGGCGAAGGTCAGCCGATCGCGGCGGAGCTGCATCGCCTCCTTCATGATCATGGCCAGCAGACGGTACCAGAATCCCATGGCTCGCTCCGCTCAGGCCGCCTCGGCGTTGTCGCGCACCAGGCCCATCAGGTGAATGAAGACGTCCTCGAGCGTTGCGTCCGCCCTTTGCCACTTGAGACCGCGGCCGCGGCGGTAGGGTGCGATCGCCGCCTCGAGGGCCTTTGCATCCGGACCGCAGACATGCAGCGTGGCGCCGAAGGCCGCCGCAGCGGTTACGCCCGGAGCCTCGCGCAGCAGAGGCGCCAGACGGTCGGCGCCGGGGCCGGTGGCGATCCAGGCCTTGAGCGGCGATGCCGCGACGATCTCCTCGGCGGTGCCGCGCGCCATCAGTTTGCCATAGGCGATATAAGCAATCTCGTGGCAGCGTTCGGCCTCGTCCATGTAGTGGGTGGAGACCAGAACCGTGATACCGCCGGCGGCGAGCCCGTGGATTTCATCCCAGAAGGCGCGGCGCGCCTTGGGATCGACGCCGGCCGTCGGCTCGTCGAGCAGCAGGAGCCTGGGCTCGTGCAGCACGCAGGCGGCCAGCGCCAGCCGCTGTTTCCAGCCGCCCGACAGGGAACCGGTGAGCTGATGCTGGCGGGTGGCGAGGCCGAGCCGTTCCAGAGCCTCCCCGACGCGCTCGGCGATGCGGTCAAGCCGGTAGACGCGGGCGACGAAATCGAGATTCTCCTTGATGGTCAGGTCTTCATAGAGGCCGAATTTCTGGGTCATGTAGCCGGTCTGGCGCTTGATGGCATCGCGGCCGGTAATGATGTCCTGGCCGAGAACGGTGCCCTCGCCCGCATCGGGTGTCAGCAGCCCGCAAATCAGGCGCAGCGTCGTCGTCTTGCCGGACCCGTTGGGGCCGAGAAAACCGCAGATGCGGCCCGGCATGAGCTTGAGATCGACGTGGTCGACGACGGCGCGGCTGCCATAGCGCTTGACCAGGCCGCGGACATCGATGGCCGGCATTGCTTCGCTCATGAGCCTTCCCCGGCCAGCGGCATCACCTCGACGGGAAGTCCCGGGCGAAGTTCCGCCGCATCGGCCACGGGCCGCGCTTCCACCAGGAAAACCAGCTTGGCGCGTGCGCCTTGCGAGTAGATGACGGGCGGGGTGAATTCGGCCTGGGTCGCGGCATAGGTGATGACCGCCTTCATGTCCGTCTTGCAGCCATCGCAGGTGAAGGTGATTTCGGTGCCGGGCCGGGCCAGTGCTGCGGCTCCTTCGGGCACGAAGAAGCGAATCTTGATATGGTCCGGCGCCAGCAGCGAGACCACCGGCTGGCCGGCCGCCACCCATTCGCCAACATCGTAGAAGGCGTTCTCGACCAGGCCGTCAAAAGGAGCAGCCGGCGACAGATCGGCAAGACGGGCGCTCGCCTGTACAGCGACGGCCTCGGCTTCGGCCACGCCCGCTTCGGCGGCGGTGATCTCCTGGCTGCGGCCGCCGAGATTGCCCACCGCTTCGGCAGCGGCGAATTGTTCGACGCGGGCCTGCCACTGCTGCACCTGGGCCGCTGCCTGATCGAGACGCAGCCGCGAAGCGGTGCCGCTGCTTGCGAGTTCCCTCGCCCGCTGCATTTCCTGCCTGGCATAGGCAAGAGAGGCTTCGGCCTCGCGGCGCTGGGCGCGAGTCACTAGCTGTTCCGGATCGCGTTTGCCGGTGCGCAGGTTCTCGAGCTGGGCCCGGGCCTGCCTCACGGCGGCCGCGGCGCGGGCGAGTTCGGCCTTCGCCGTGGCACCGTCGAGCTCAAAGACGGGACTGCCCTTGGCAATCATGTGGCCCTGCTCCGCGCCCCGCGCCACGATGCGGCCCGCCACCGGGCTGGCGATCATCACCGTGTCGCCTTCGATGTAGCCCAGATAGTTCGAACTGTTGGCGCCCACCGGCAGCCAGCGGTCGCGAGTGAAAAAACCGGCCGCCGCCAGCGCGATCACCAGAATGGGAATGAGCCGCCTGGCGATCATGGCGCGGCTCGCAAAGCGGCGACGATGAGATCGCCGTGTTGCCGCGCCAGTGCTTCGATATCGAGGGTTTCAGCGCCAATCGGTTCGAAGACGCTCTTCCAGATCGCCCCCAGCAACATGGGGCCGATCAGGCACTTGACGGTGAGGCGCGGATCGACGGCGCGAAACTCGCCGCTGGCGATCCCCCGGGCGATGAGCTGCTCGAACAGCGGCAAGGCCTTGCCGATCACCTGTTCCAGATAGAACCGGCCGATTTCAGGATGGGCGCGGGACTCGCCAATGACCAGCTTGATCAAGTCCGGCAACCGCGTATCCCGCATGCGGCTGGCCAGGAAGCCAAGCAACTGCTGAAGAAGCGGCGCCACGGGGCCCTTGTGGGCGGCCACCAGAGCGCCCGCCGCAGCCAGGTTGGGACTGGCCACGGTTTCGACAATGGCTTTAAGAAGAGACGTTTTATCATTGAAATACAAATAGATGGCGGCCTTACTTAGACCGGCGCGCGAAGCCACGTCCTCAAGCCTTGTGGCGGAGAAGCCCTTCTCCGAGAAGAGATCGAGCGCGGCGTCGAGGATTTCCCGTGGCCGGTCGTCGGGCCTTCGTTTTCGGGCGGTGGCAGGCTTGCTCATTTGTTTCTGACCAGTCAGTTATTATAAATAACTAACCCGTCAGTCACTAATTGTCAAGACCCTTCACCCGAAGCGGTTGTTCTTTGGGAACCCCTTGGGCGGCAGGCGCCCGGCCTGGGCCCGCTCGCCGATCCATTCCTTCAATTCGGTGACGCCAAAGTTGCGGCCCGAGGAATCGGTCCACGACAGGCCTTCCTTGAGCTTGAAGGCGCGGGCATCGGCAAGCCCGCCGTCCTTGAACTTCTGCAGCCGCACGCCCTTGCCGCGCGCCATCTCGGGAAGCTCCGAGCGCTTCAGGATGAGGAGTTTGCGATTGTCGCCGATGGTTGCAAGGTGATCGTCCCCCTCCTCCACGGCCACGCAGAGCTGGGCCTCGACCGGCGCCTTGACGTTGAGCACCTGCTTGCCCTTGCGCGTCGTCGCCAGGCATTCCTCCTCGGCGACGATGAAACCATCGCCCTCGTTCGAAGCCACAAGACGCTTGGCGCCCGGCCGGTGCACGAACAGCGCCACGGTCTCTTCCGCCGCATCGAGATCGGCCATCAGCCGTACCGGCTCGCCATGGCCGCGCCCGCCCGGCAGCTTGCCGGCCTCGAGGGTGAAGAACTTGCCCGACGAGGAGAACAGCATGATCCTGTCGGTCGACTCCGCCTTGAAGACGAATTTCTCGCGGTCGCCGTCCTTGTAGACAAGCGCCGAAGTGTCCTCGATGTGGCCCTTCATCGCCCGGATCCAGCCCTTCTCGGAACAGACGACGGTCACCGGCTCCTTGTCGATCAATGCATGTTCGAAATCGACGTCGATCTCCGGCGCCTCGGCGAAATCGGTGCGCCTGCGGCCGAGCGGCGTCTTCTTGGAGAATTTCTCCTTGACCTCCTTCACTTCGGCGGTGACCCGGTCCCATTGCTCGTCCTCGGACTTAATGAGCTTCTTGAGGCCCGCCTCCTCCTTCTTCAGCCCGTCATGTTCCTTGCGGATTTCGATTTCCTCGAGCTTGCGAAGAGCCCGCAGCCGCATGTTGAGGATGGCTTCGGCCTGGTTGTCGGTGAGCTTGAAGCGCGCCATCAGGGCGGGCTTGGCCTCGTCCTCCTCGCGGATGATACGAATGACCGCGTCGAGATTGAGATAGGCGACAAGATAACCGCTAAGGATTTCCAACCGCCTGGCAATCTCGGCCAGGCGGAACCTGGTGCGCCGGACCAGCACGTCCTTGCGATGATCGAGCCACTCGCGCAGGATATCGCGAAGCCCCATCACCTTCGGCACCTTGCCGCGCGACAGCACGTTCATGTTGAGAGGAATGCGGGCTTCGAGCTCGCTGTTCTTGAACAGCGACTCCATCAGGAGCGCCGGATCGATGGTGCGGCTCCGGGGTTCGAGAACGACGCGGACGTCTTCGGCGCTCTCGTCGCGCACGTCGGCGAGCAGCGGCAGTTTCTTCGCGGTGAGCAGCTCGGCGATCTTCTCGATCAGCCGGCTCTTCTGCACCAGCCAGGGAATTTCAGTGACGACGATCTGCCATGCGCCACGGTGAAGCTCCTCGCGGGCCCAGCGGGCGCGGACGCGGAACGAGCCCTTGCCGGTCTTGTAGGCGGCGAGGATCGAGGCGCGGTCGTCGACGATAATGCCGCCCGTCGGAAAATCCGGCCCCGCCACGAA
>JANMQB010000208.1:0-2629 GCA_031370155.1 Hyphomicrobiales bacterium
GAGATGGGACAAGACGGAGTCCGGGATCCGCTGGGAACAGCGCGGGTGGCCGCGAGCCTTGCCGCCGAGCTCGAACAGCTTGGCTATGCGGTGTCGCTTTACGACGATCTCACGCAATTCGCGGCGGTCGAGCGGACGGTGAAGAACGACCGGCCGTCGCCCTTCTTCGATCCTGAAGTCAATGCCCTGCCCGGCGACCGGGTGTTCTGGATGCAGCTTACCGCGAAAGACGGCACCGTGTGCGGATTGCAGGCGTTCCGGCTCGATACGGTCGACTCGAGCCTCGCCGACTGGGGACCCTCCTACACCATTGGCCTCTATATGCGCCGCCAGGAAGTTCTGGTGCCGATGCACCCATCGCCGCCGCGCGGCAGCGTCGCCGAGCGCATCCGCGGCAAACTCGTCTATCACGGCGAATTATGGCTCGACCGGGCGGTCCGCAATCGCCGCATCGTCGAAGTGTTCGGGCGCCTCGGCCTGCTGCTCAGCCTGATCCGCTGGAATCCCGATGCCGTCTGGGCGCTGACCAACCAGACCATGGCCACCCACGGCCATCTTAACCGCATGGGTTTCAACTATCTCGAACGCGGATTCTTCCGCTGGCAGTGGGGCTCGGAAGGCATCGACCCGGTCGAATGGATCGCCATCGCCGAACGCCGCGGGATCGAACAGATGGTCGAGGAAATGCTGACTACACCACAGCAATCTCGACAGGCATGATCTCGCTGACAACCGAAACCAGGCGATGGCGGCTGCGGCTCGCCGGATGACGCATGACGATGCGTTGATAGGGAATCCAGGCCACCTCGCCGTCCGGCCCCATCATCGCGGCATAGATATGATCGTAATGCGGCTTGCCGGTGAGCAAGACATCGCGATAGGCGCGAGAGACGACCGTGTCGTAGGAGGTGCCTGACAGGCATGGTGTCGATACCGGCGACATGCCCCACAATCGGGCGATCGGCGAGTGGCTGCCGATGCGTTCCACCTTGACCCGGCCGGTGGCATGGTCAATCGAGCAATCGATCGAGGCCTCGGCTGGTGCCGCGCCGGTCTCGAGGCAAGCCCGGAAACTTTCCGGCAGTGCATGTGTGGCGGGATCGAACTCCTTCAAATAAACTCGCGACGACAGATGCACGTCGCTCTTCGACATGATTCGGTCGATGCGGTCGCGTGCCGCTGGCGCATCGGCAAGTGTCTCGGTGAACCAGCCGGAAATGTAATAGTGCAGCGTGTATGGCCCCTTGAACGTGCCGATCCAGTCCTTGACGAAATGCAGCGAGGACCAGTTGGCGGCGGCCGCATGCCATGTGACCGTGACAGCGCTATCGTCGACGGTCACCTTCACCAAGCCAAGGTGATCGAACAGCGCGCGTTCGGGAAGGCCGGCCTCGCCCGAATCGTCGGGCCGGGCGGCGATGCATCCATTGGCGATCCAGAATTCAAGCTGTTCCATGTGGTGAGGATGTAAACTGCATCTTTCTTCAATTTGACTGAGGCTTGCCGGTTATCGGCTGCCCGAAGACGACCGAGCCCCATCATCGAATCGCATGGAATGTCCAAAGGAACGGTAAATTTACCATGCCCGCTCACTGCTCTTGCGGTCATGGCGCCGTCAGACGATCCGGATATCGACCTTGGCGATTTCGGTGACGATGGTTACCGCCCGGCGCTTGTCGCTGGCATGCATCGGCATGATCACCCGCTGATAGGGAATCCAGGTGACCGTGTCGTCGGGAGTGCGCATGGCGGCATAAACGTGATCATAGCGCGGCCGGCCGGCCTTCAGCACGTCGCCATAGGCGGCGCTGACGGTGCGGTCGTAGGAGCCGCCGTTCATGCAGGGATAGGAGACCGGGCCCACGCCCCAGAGCCGGGCGATCGTCGATTTCGGGCCGATGCGGTCGACGCGGAAACGGCCCGAGCTTTCCTCATATACGCAGTCGACGGAATAGTCGGCGGTCGCCGCGCCGTCGAGCCAGGCATGCTGCAGCAGCGGCGGCATCGCCTTGCCATGCGGATCGACTTCGCGCACGAAGGCCCGCTTCACCAGATGCAGATCGCTCTTCGAGAGAATTTCCCCGATGCGGCTGCGGGCGGCGGCCGCGCTGTCGCAGATTTCCTCGAACCATCCGGCAAGGAAATAGCGCAGCATGAAGGGGCCGCGCAGGCCGGCGAGAAATTCGCCGGCGAAATAAAGCGAGGCAAAATTCGGCGAAAACACCGACCAGCGGATTTCGCTTCCAAGTTCTCCCGTCGACACCCGCACGCAACCGTAGCGGTGCAGGAGCTCGTCGTCGCTTTCGCTGCCGGCCACGAATTGCGGCCGGCCGCGAGCCAGCGCGCCCTTGTCGATCCAGTAGATTTCCGCTCTCACGGTGCCCATTTGGCCTCGGACTCTTGGACGGATTGCACCGCTTGTCACAATGGGCTGCAGTCCCAAAATGTCGAGCCAAAGCATTTTCATTAGATAACAATGCGTTAAGGAAAAAATCCGCGTTAACCATTTATTATCAATTTGGTTCAAATCCCTAACAAGGGGGGTTAACTTACGTCTGCGTCATTTCAAGTTGACATCACGTCCATTTCTATGAATCTGCGGCGCGGGACGATGTCGGGCGTGAGTGGA
>JANMQB010000430.1:0-3849 GCA_031370155.1 Hyphomicrobiales bacterium
CAGCTGGGCGATCGATTCCTCGCCCGAAACATAGACGACCCGCTCGCCGTGGCGCGCCATGGCGGCGAGGGCCTGCAGCAGCAGGGTCGATTTGCCGATGCCCGGATCGCCGCCGATCAGCACGCCGGAACCGGCCACGAAGCCGCCGCCCGCCACCCTGTCGAGTTCGCCGATGCCGGTCATGATGCGGGGAGGTGCTGGACTCTCGCCTCTGAGGCCCACGAGCCGCGAGGGCCTGCCCTTGGGCATCGCCGAACCCTTGGCGCCGGAGACCGGCACGCCCGTCGGTTCCTCGATGATGGTGTTCCACTCGCCGCAGTTCTCACAGCGGCCGGACCATTTGGAGGCGACCGCCCCGCAGGACTGGCAGACGAAGTTCGACGAGGCTTTGGCCATGGCCGATATTGACTGGAACAATCAGAGAACGCAAGCGGGATTTGATGTGTATCAAGGCGGGACTGCCTGAGGCGAATATTTTGATTACCACGCAAAGAAATGGAGGCTCACATGACCAAACACTTCCTCCCCGACCTCTTCGGCCGCCCGGCCGCAACCGATGTGTTTTCGTCCCTGCAACGGGAAATCGACCAGGTATTCCGCGATTTCACCCGCGGCATGCCGGCGCTCACCGAACCGCGTAACGCCATGATGGCGATCGATCTCAATGTCGCCGAAACCGACAAGACCGTCGAAGTGACCGCCGAGATTCCCGGCGTCGACATCAAGGATATCGACGTGCAGCTCAAGGATGGCGTGCTCACCATCAGGGGTGAGAAGAAATCCGAGAAGGAAGAAAAAGACAAGAACTATCACCTCGTCGAGCGGTCCTACGGGATGTTCGAGCGGTCCTTCGATCTGCCGGTCGAGGTATGGGCCGACAAGGTCGAGGCTTCATTCGACAAGGGCGTGCTGAAGGTGGTTTTGCCGAAGGCGCCCGAGGCCCAGGCAAAGGTGCAGAAGATCGCCGTCAAAGCGGCGGCCTGATCGCAGCTTTGCGGGACGGCGGGGAGCGGGAAGGCATCAGGCCCGCTCCCTGTTTGTTTGCAAAGACGTTCACAATTTAGAGACGATAACTTATGGTATTTCAATCAGTGATTGTTAAATCGAACGAATCGCCATATTTTTCAAAGCCATGAGTGCGGAAGCGAGTCTCCCCGTAAATTTGGATGTTGCAGGTTTCAGATTGCCCGTCGCGCTGGATGTGGTGCTGACGGCAGTTCTGGTTGCCATCGCCGTAAGATTTAGCGTCGGTTTTACAATGGGCCCGGAGGGTTTCGGGACATTGAGGCTGACGAACGGCATCGTTCTCGGAATCCTGCTGTCGGTGCCAAGAAGACTTTGGCCGATCTACCTTACGGCAGGTTATCTCGGCAACATCGCCGGCACCGTCCATCTGCTTGGCGAAGGGCGCAGCCTCGACATGGTCGCACTGATTGCCGGGATCGTCACCCTGGAGCGGGCCGCCTGCGGGCTCGCCCTGCATCCGTTTCTCAAGCAGTTGCCGCATTGGGGCGGGCGCCGGTTCGTTCTGGCTTTCATCGCCATCGC
The DNA here is from genome assembly GCA_031370155.1 of Hyphomicrobiales bacterium. GTDB lineage: Bacteria > Pseudomonadota > Alphaproteobacteria > Rhizobiales > Aestuariivirgaceae > Aestuariivirga. The sequence goes on from JANMQB010000430.1 coordinate 1,549, forward strand.
GCTTGTCGCGGCGCCGTTCGGCGGCGCGGCGTTGATCGCGACAGCCTCCGCGGTTAGGACCGAGTTCGAATTTGCGAGAGTGTTTTTCGACTGGTTCGTGTCCGGTTCCCTCGGCATGGCCATGACCGCTCCCCTCATGCTGATCGCCCGCAAAGTCGATTTCGGCGAATTCGTCCGCCAGCGGCTCGACCTCGAGGCGCTCGGCATATTTGCCGCCGTTGCGCTCGCGTCATCCGCCATCTTCTTTCTCGCCGATTCCCCGGTTGCATTCATTGTCCTGCCGCTGATCGTGCTGGCCGCCTTCCGGACCGGTCCCAGCGGCACGGTCGTCGCAAATTTTCTGATGGCCGTGATTGTCCTCGTTGCGACGATACTGGGCCATGGTCCGTTCACCGTCTCGCCGGATGCAATCGTGAACTTGCGTTTCTCCCAGGTATTTGTGTTCGTTTCCATTCTCATTTCCCTCTCGATTGCGATTACTGTCACCGGCCACCGCCGCGCCGCCACGGCCTGGAAGTCGGCGGCGGACGGCTTCGAGAAATTGCTGCACATCGATACGACGACCGAACTCCCCAACCGGCGGGCGCTGATGCGGAGCTTGCAGACGCAATGGGACGCGGCGTTGAAAGCCGGACAGCCGCTGTCGCTGGCGATGCTTTCCATCGACGATTTCGACAAGTTATGGGGTAACGGCAACCGCACCGCGATGGACGAAGGCATTGCCGGGCTGTCGCGCAATTTGCGGCTTCTGACCCGGCCGGCCGACATGCTCGCCCGATTTTCGGAACGGGAATTCGCATTGCTGATGCCGGCGAGCGGCAAAGAGGCGGCCAAAGAGGCGGTGCAGGCTCTCTATGACATTATCGCCAGCTTCAATTTCGCAAGCGACAAGAGGAAACCGGCGTTCAGCATCGGCATCGCCACCTTGCGGCCGCGCAAGGGCCGCGATGCCGGCCAGTTGCCGGACCTTGCCGATCTGGCGCTCGTTCATGCCAGGCGCAAGGGCGGCAACTGCATCGAGTGGCGCGGCGACAAGTGAGCGCTCTAGCCGGCGCGCGCCGTGCCGGCTTGCGGATCGATCTCCGGCAGGCCGCGCCGGATCGCCGCGCGGATGTCGATCACCGGAACCACGATGGAGGAGCGTTCGGGGGCGAAATTGCCCGCACCGGTGATGACGAAGACGCGCAGGTCCGGCAGTTCCGAAAGCCGCTTTTCCAAGCCCCTGACAATGGTGAGCGAGCCGCCGCCGCTTCTGGCGAAGGGCAGCCTGACGATGCAGGGCATTGCGGTTTCCCCCGCCGCCAGCGGGCTGCCGGACTTCGGCGCAAAGCGGATCATCCGGCGTCCCGACTCCGAGAGAAAATGACCGGTGGTCCAGCCGGCGCAGGGCACGAAACTCAGCCCCGCCAGCGGAAAACCGATGAACGGCTGCATCGCCGCGATGCGGCACGTATTGTGCACCGAAAATCCGATCTCGACGAAACCCAAATGTCGCCTGGCATTCGAGATCGCAAATGAGCAGCGCACGGATACCCGCAAGATGGGATTTTGACAGATGGAGGATATGACTTTCATGGCCGGTACTCCTTGGAAGCTGGAAGTGCTGTTCGCGGCGGTGCTCACGCGCTCAGGGCGAGTTGCACGGGATCGGATTGCTCCTCCGGCTGGTGTGGCGGCTCCCCGCCGCCGGAAGCGAAGACCGTATCGACCGCCGCCCGCAGCGTGCCTGCAATGACCAGCAGTTCCACCCGCCGCAATGGGAAATTCGCCGCCCCCGTGGCGCAAGCAACGCGGAAATCGCTCATCTCGCCGCCGATGCGGCGCGAGGCATTCTCGGTGAGAGCGAGCGAGCCGCTGGACCTGTCGTAGGAAAACATGATGGCGCAGGCTTCCAAGCTTTGGTGCGGCGCGATCCGCAGGCTACTGCTGGCGGTACAGGACAGCAGCCGCCGCGGACCCGACACCGTCGGCTTGATCGTCATGGGGGCAACGGGCCGGATGTCGAGGCCGAGCTTGGGAAACAGGATCAGCGGGCTCTCGACTGGAATGTCCGTCCGGTTCTCGAGAAACAGGTGAATCCTGAAAGCATAAAAGCCCGGTCCGTTGCGGTCCGGCCAGGGGTCGATTTCGGTCCGCAAGATGAGCGGCGGATTGAGCTCGAACGGAATATGTTTCATGTGACCGGCCTCTCGTTCAGCATGGAGGCCAGCTATCCGACCGGGTTTCAGCCGACGCAGACGCCGGTCCGGTGGAGTGGCGGACAGCGCCAGTTCGGCGGAGACATCTCCCGATAGAACGATT
>JANMQB010000440.1:0-2118 GCA_031370155.1 Hyphomicrobiales bacterium
GTGGTGGGCGTCCCCTCCGCCTCGATGGGCGAAACCCGGCACTACGAACCCGCCGCCTGGTACCGCTTTGCCATCGACCGGCAGAACGGCCGCTGGCATACGGGCCTCACCGTCAGGGCCTGGAATCCGGAGAGCCGCGGCATCCGCACCACCGCCGAATTCGCCCTTTCGCAGTGAGTGGCCGCCATTCCACAGTTCCGTCATCCCGGCGAAAGTCGGGACCCACGGATCGACTTGGACACGCCGCAGTCGTTGGGGGAATCGTCACGCGGAAAAATGGGTCCCGGCTTTTGCCGGGATGACGGATGTGGGGTGAATTCGCCCCTCGCCATTCGCCCCTCCCCATCCCGCAACTCTCACGCTAGACTGGCCCCGTGAATGCCACGCTCGAAAAATTCGGCTATCCCGAAACCCTGGTCTGCGACTACCGCCACTGGTGCGTCTTGCTGCGCCAGGCGCAAGTGACGCTTGGCGCCCTGATCCTCGCCACCAAGGGCGAGGAACGGGCCTTCTCGGAAGTTTCGCCCGAGGCCTTTGCCGAATTGCCGCGCATCACCCACGCGATCGAGCACGGGCTGAAGGCTTTCCGGCCCTATGACCGGATCAATTACCTGATGCTGATGATGATCGATCCGCATGTGCATTTCCATGTGCTGCCGCGCTATGGAACGGCACCGGAGTTCGAGGGCCTGGGCTTTGCCGATAGCGGATGGCCGGGGCCGCCCGACCTCAAATCCGCCACGCAGATGCCCGAGGAAACCCGCCGGCGCCTGCTTCATGCCGTGCAAGCGAACTGGCCGAGGTCCTGAGCCTTGATTCCGATGGTCGACAGATATGTCCTGAAGCAGATCGCGCGACCGCTCGCCGGCGCCATGGCGATCGGCCTCATGATGCTTCTGGCCGAGCGCATGGTGCGTCTGCTCGATACCACGCTCGGCAAGAAAAATTCCTTCGCCGTGGTCTTCGAGCTTCTCGCCTATCTGGTACCGCATTACCTCGGCACCGCCATTCCCGCCGCCCTGTTTCTCGGTCTCCTCTTCGGCTTCAACAAGATGTCGAAGGATTCCGAGATCGATGCCTTCATGGCCGCGGGTATCGGGCTGCACCGCCTGGCGCGCCCCGTCATCATCCTCTCCGCCGCGCTCAGCCTCGTGTCGCTGGCGATATTCGGCTGGCTGCAGCCGCACACTCGTTACGCCTACCGGTCGGTGGTCTTCGACGTGCAGAATGTCGAGGTCTTCTATCTGGCCGAGGCCGGCGTCTTCATGCAGGCCGGCACCCGCACCTTCATTCTCGACACCCTCGACCGCGGCAAGAATGCTTTCGACCATGTCTTCCTGTTCGACGACCGCGGCGCCCAAGGCTCCGAGACGATAACCGCCTCGCGCGGCAGCCTCATCGAGATCGCCGGCCAGCCGCGGCCGGTGCTGCGCCTCGAGAATGGCCACCGTCTCAAGCTCGGCGAGCGGCCTTCCCCCGTGAGCGGTACGGCGCCCCTGCCGGCCATCGCCGAATTTGCCGCCGCCGACACGCCGCTCGGCAAGATTTCCGACGAGATTTTCCGTTCCCGCGGCGAGGATGAACGTGAACTGACCTTGCCCGAGCTTTACGCCCAGCTCGAAACGCCTCCCGCCGGAACGACGCGCGATGCCATGCGCGCCGAGCTGCATCAGCGGCTGGTCAGGATTCTGACGCCGCTGATCCTGCCGGTCCTCGCGGTTCCTTTCGCCGTTGGCCGGCGGCGCAGCCAGCGGGCCTACCGCTTCGGCCTGGCGCTGGTGCTAATCATCGCCTTCCATGAAGTGATCGAGCAGGGAAGCCTGGCGACGCAAACCAGCGGACTGTCGCCGTGGATCACCATGTGGCTGCCTTTCGGCCTGTTGACCGCCTTCGCTCTCTGGCGCTTCACCGTTACCTGTTTCCTGTTGCGCCAGGATCGCCTCGAAGCGGCGATCGATAGCGTCAGCGACGTATTGCGCAAGTGGCGCCGCCGCATTTTTCCGGGACTTGCGTCATGAAGATCGTGGCCTGGATGCTTATGCGAATGATCGCGGTCAGGTTCCTCGCCATCCTGTTCGGCGTTTCGATATTCGTGCTGTCCCTCGACGTCGTCGCCTA
>JANMQB010000482.1:0-8723 GCA_031370155.1 Hyphomicrobiales bacterium
GCGCCACATCGTCGAAAAGCAGGGCACGCCGACCATGGGCGGGCTGATGATCCTGTCGGGCATTCTCGTTTCTACGCTCATGTGGGCGGATTTGCGCAACCTCTATGTCTGGGCGGTGCTGTTCGTGACGCTCGGCTTCGGCGCCATCGGCTTCTACGACGATTTCCTCAAGGTGACGCGTTCATCGACCCATGGTTTTTCCGGCAAGGTGCGGCTTCTCGCCGAATTCGCCATCGCCGGCGTGGCGGTTGCCTGCTTCATGTGGATCGGCGAGAAGCCCTTGTCGAGCTCGCTTGCCATTCCCTTCTTCAAGGACGTGCTCATTCCCTTCGGTGGTTATTTCATTCTCGTCGGCGCGCTGGTGATCGTCGCCGCCGGCAATGCCGTCAACATCACTGATGGCCTCGACGGGCTTGCCATCGTGCCGGTGATGACCGCGGCGGCAAGCTACGGCCTGATCGTCTACCTCGTCGGCAATGCGGTGTTCTCCGACTATCTGCAGGTTCACTTTGTCAAGGGCACCGGCGAGCTTGCCATCATCTGCGGCGCATTGGTTGGCGCCGGTCTCGGGTTCCTGTGGTTCAATGCCCCTCCCGCCATGATCTTCATGGGCGACACGGGCTCGCTGTCGCTCGGCGGCGCGCTGGGCGCCATCGCGGTGGCGGTGAAGCACGAAATCGTGCTTGCCATCATCGGCGGCCTGTTCGTGCTCGAGACCGCCTCGGTGATCGTCCAGGTCGTGTCGTTCAAGCTGACCGGCAAGCGCGTCTTTGCCATGGCGCCCTTGCACCATCATTTCGAACAGAAAGGCTGGAAGGAGGCCACCATCGTGATCCGCTTCTGGATCATCGCCTTCGTGCTGGCGCTCATCGGTCTCTCAACCCTCAAGCTCAGGTGAGGCAGGCTTGTTTCCAGCGACCTCATTTCGCGGCAAGAAAGTTGCGGTCTTCGGGTTGGCCCGCTCGGGCACGGCCTGCCTCGAAGCGCTGCGGCTTGGCGGCGCGAGTGTTCAAGCCTGGGACGACTCGACCGAAGCCGTTGCGAAGGCTCAGGACGCGGGCCTGCCGGTTGCCGATTTGCGCAACCTCGATTTCGCCGGGCTCGATGCGCTTGTCCTGAGCCCCGGCGTGCCGCTCACCCATCCCGAGCCGCACTGGACGGTCGCCAAGGCGCGGGCCGCCGGGATCGAAGTGATCGGCGATACGGAAGTCTTCCAGCGCCAGCTCGCCGGCAGCGGCGCCCGCATGGTGGCGATCACCGGAACCAACGGCAAATCGACGACGACGGCGCTGGTGGGTCACCTGTTTCGCGCGGCGGGCCGCGATGTCGATGTGGGCGGCAATATCGGCACCGCCGTCTTCCTGATGCGGCCGCCGGTCAAAACCCGTGTCTATGTGCTGGAGCTCTCATCCTTTCAAATCGATCTGATGCCGGGCCTCAAGCCCGATGCCGGCATTCTCACCAACATCACGCCAGACCATCTCGACCGGCACGGCAACATGGAAAACTATGCCGCGGTCAAGGCGCGCATTTTCGCCAATCAGACGGCCGGCGATACAGCGATTTGCGGCGTCGACGATCAATGGTGCGCGGCGATCGCCGATGGCATCCGTTCCGGCGCAACGCTGCGGCGCGTGTCGGTTCTCCGCTATCTGGCAAACGGCATTTCCGCTCCCGACGGTGTCCTGCGCGATGTGCGAAACGGCAGGGAGGCGGCGCGCATCGATCTCAAACCCATGCCGGCCCTGAAGGGAGCCCACAACTGGCAGAATGCCTGCATGGCCTATGGCGCGGCGCGAGCCCTGGGCCTCGGTGTGGCTGAAATTCGCAGCGGATTCAAGAGTTTCCCGGGCCTTGCTCATCGCATGCAAGAGGTGGCCCGCGTCGACGGTATTGCCTTCATCAACGACTCCAAGGCCACCAATGCCGATGCGGCGGAAAAGGCGCTCTCCTCCTTCGACACCATCTACTGGATCGCCGGCGGCATCGCTAAGGCGGGCGGCATCGAGCCGTTGAGGGCTCTGTTTCCAAGAGTCCTGAAAGCCTATCTAATCGGCGAGGCAGCCACGGAATTTGCCCGGACGCTGGAGGGCAAAACCCTCATCGAGCACTGCGGCACGCTGGACCGCGCCGTGGAAGCTGCGGCGCGCGATGCGATTGCCGGACGCAGGAGGGGGGCGGTCGTGCTGCTGTCGCCGGCCTGCGCTTCATTCGATCACTATCCGAATTTCGAAGTGCGAGGCGATGCCTTCGTCAAGGCGGTGGCGCGGCTTCCCGGCGCCATCATGAAAACCCAAGGAGCGGACGATGTTGTTAAGCCGTAGCGATCGCGGGCTTCTCGCCCAGTGGTGGTTCACCGTCGACCGGGCGCTGATGACCGCCGTTTTGTTGCTGATGGCCATGGGGGTGCTGATCGGCATGGCGGCGAGCCCGCCGGTGGCCGAGCGCATCGGGCTTGAGTCCTTCCATTTCGTGAAGAACCAGCTTCTCTACCTTGTGCTGGCCGTTCCTGTCCTCGTCGGCATGTCGTTCCTCACTCCGCCGCAGGCGCGGCGAAGCGCTTTCGTTATCGTCGCCGTTTCGCTGGCGCTGATGATGGCGGCGCTGCTGTGGGGTCCGGAGGTCAAGGGCGCGCACCGCTGGATCAATATCGGTTCTTTCAACCTGCAGCCCTCGGAACTGGCGAAGCCGGGCTTTGTTGTCATTGCTGCTTGGTTTTTGGCGGAACGCTCGCGGCGGCCGGAGATGCCGGGGCATATCCTGTCCTTCGCGCTTCTCGGCCTGTTCGTGGGTCTGCTCGTGGCACAGCCGGATTTCGGCCAGACGGCGCTGGTCATTCTCACATTCGGAGCGATGCTGCTGGTTTATGGAATCCCATGGACGGCAATTTCCGGGCTCGCCGGCATGACCGCTGCCGCCGGCGCCGCGGCCTATCTCACGGTGCCGCATGTGGCCTCGCGCATCGACCGCTTTCTCGATCGCGAAAAGGGCGACTCGTTCCAGGTCGATGCGGCAATCCAGGCCTTCCGCAACGGCGGACTGTTGGGCACGGGGCCGGGCGGTGGCGACGCGAAGCGCATCATTCCCGATGCCCATTCCGATTTCATTTTCGCGGTGGTGGGCGAGGAATTCGGCCTCATCGCCTGTCTGGCGCTGATGCTGCTCTTCGCTTTCGTCGTGCTGCGCGTGCTGGCGCGGGCCAAGGCCGAGCCCGATCCGTTTCCTGCACTCGCCATGACGGGGCTGGTCACCGTGTTCGGCTTCCAGGCGGTCATCAACATGGCGGTCAATATCTCGCTCTTGCCCGCCAAGGGCATGACGCTGCCGTTCATCTCCTATGGCGGCTCGTCGCTCATCGGCATGGCGCTGGCGATGGGACTGACTCTCGCCTTCGCGCGGCGCAGGCCCGGCATTGCCGTGCCGGCGGGCGGCTGGCAGATGGTTGCGGCCTGAGTCGAAAACGATGAATGACGTCCGCCCCAGCGTTCCCCGGAACACCGTGGTGCTTGCCGCCGGCGGCACCGGCGGTCATCTGTTTCCGGCCCAGGCGCTGGCCGAAGAACTGGTCCGCCGCGGCTATCTCATCCATCTGATGACCGACGAGCGGGTGCGCGATTACGGCAAATCCTTTCCGGCGCTCGAAATCCATATCGTTCCCGCCGCCACGCTGACCCCGCGCAGGCCATGGGCCTTGCCGGCCCAACTATTGCGGCTCTATCGCGGCTATCGCAAGGCGCGCGCCGTGCTGGCGCGGCTGAAGCCCGCCGCCGTCGTGGGCTTCGGCGGCTATCCGTCCTTCCCGCCCATTCTGGCGGCGTCGCGGCTCAAGATCCCTTCGCTGATCCACGATCAGAATGCGGTGATGGGCCGGGCCAACCGGGTTCTGGCGCGCTTCGCGACCGCAATTGCGGCGTCATTTCCGAAGATGGCCAATCTGCCGCGCGGTGCCGCGCGCAAGATGACCTTCACCGGCAATCCGGTGCGCGATCTGGTGCTGGCCGAGAAGGCGGCGCCGTATCCGCCGCTTGCCGCCGATTTGCCCTTCAACCTCGTGGTCTTCGGCGGCAGCCAGGGGGCGCAGTTCTTTTCCGGCTTCATGCAGCAGGTGGTGAAGGAACTGCCCAAGGCGGTGACCCGCAACTTGCGTCTCGTGCAGCAATGCCGGGCGGGCGATATCGAGGTTGCCGGCGCAGCTTATGAGGCGCTGGAACTGAATTACGAAGTGCAGCCCTTCTTCGACGACATGCCGAAGCGCATCGCCGCGGCGCATCTGGTGATCTGCCGTTCCGGCGCCTCGACCATCGCCGAACTCGGCGTCATCGGCAGGCCCGCCATCATGGTGCCGCTGCCGCACGCCATCGACAACGACCAGTTGCGCAATGCCGAGAGTTTCGCCGCCGTAGGCGCGGGATGGATCCGTCCGCAGGCGGGGCTTGAGCCCGTGGAATTTGCCGCATTTCTGACACGGCTCAGGTATCAGGAAGGCGAACTCAAACAAGCGGCGCAGGTGGCGTTGAGCCATGGGAGGCCCGATGCGGCCCAGCGCCTGGCCGATCTCACCGAACGGATTGCAGGAAGGCAGACTATATGAAATTGCCGCGCGACGCAGGCCCCATCCATTTCATCGGCATCGGCGGCATCGGCATGAGCGGCATCGCCGAAGTGATGGCGACGCTTGGCTACAAGGTGCAAGGCTCCGATCTCGCCGACAATTACAACGTCACGCGTTTGCGCAGCAACGGCATCGCCGTGGCTATCGGTCATAAGGCGGACAATCTCGGCGAGGCGCAAGTTGTGGTCGTCTCCTCGGCGGTCAAACCCGACAATCCGGAACTCATCGAGGCGCGGGCCCGCTATCTGCCGATTGTGCGGCGGGCCGAAATGCTGGCCGAGCTGATGCGCTTCAAGTCCTGCGTGGCAGTGGGCGGCACCCATGGCAAGACCACCACGACGTCGCTGGTTGCGGCACTTCTCGATGCCGGCGGCCTCGACCCCACCGTCATCAACGGCGGCATCATCAACGCCTACGGCACCAATGCAAGGCTCGGCAAGGGCGACTGGATGGTAGTCGAGTCGGACGAATCGGACGGCACCTTCGTCAAGCTGCCGGCGGACGTGGTGATCGTCACCAACATCGATCCGGAACATCTCGACCATTACGGTTCCTTCGACCGGGCCAAGGAGGCCTTCCTCGCCTTCGTTGAGAACATTCCCTTCTACGGTTTTGCCGTTATGTGCATGGATCATCCGGTGGTGCAGGAGCTGATCGGCAAAGTGCGCGACCGCCGCGTCATCACCTACGGCCACGGCCCGCAGGCCGATGTGCGCCTTGTTGATGTGGCATATGCGGACGGCGAGACGCGGTTCTCGGTTCGTCTGACGAACCGGCGTAGCGGTGCCTTCCAAGACATCGGCGGCCTCTCCCTGCAGATGCCGGGCGATCACAATGCGATGAATGCGACGGCGGCACTGGCGGTGGCCAAGGAGCTCGGCATTTCCGACGACATGATCCGCAAGGGTTTCAAGAGCTTCACCGGCGTCAAGCGCCGCTTCACCCGCGCCGGCGCCCATGGCGGCATTACCGTCTATGACGATTACGGCCACCATCCGGTGGAGATTGCGGCGGTCTTGCGGGCGGCGCGCACGGTGACGCGCAACAAGGTGATCGCGGTCATGCAGCCGCACCGCTATACGCGGCTCTCCAGCTTGTTCGCCGAATTCTGCACCTGCTTCAACGATGCCGACACGGTGATCGTGGCGCCGGTCTATGCCGCTGGTGAACAGCCCATCGATGGAGCGAGCCACTCAGAACTTGTCGACGGTATCCGGGCGCGCGGCCATCGCGCCGTACACAAGATCGACGGTCCCGAACAGTTGGCACCTCTCGTGCGTAGCCTCGCGAAACCCGGCGACATCGTCGTCTGCCTCGGCGCCGGTACGATCAGCCAATGGGCCTATGCGCTGCCCGGACAGCTCGCCGCCCTCGACGGCAAGGGTAAGGCGTGATGGCAGGTCTCAACGGCGAAGCCCTGCTGCGGCGGTTGCCCAAGGCCGAGGGGCGGCTCGAGCCCAATGCGCCGCTGGCCGATCTCACCTGGTTCCGGGTTGGCGGTCCGGCGGAAGTCCTGTTCGCGCCAGCGCACGAAGCCGATCTCGCGGCGTTTCTCGCAGCCACGCCCAAGGACATCCCCGTCCATGTGATCGGCGTCGGCTCCAATCTTCTGGTCCGCGACGGCGGCGTGCCGGGTGTCGTCATCCGTTTGGGCCGCGGTTTTTCCGAAATCGCGGAGGAATTCAATGCCCGTATCCGTTGCGGCGCCGCGGTTCCCGACGTGCGGGCTGCCCGGTTCGCCCTCGAGCATGGTATCGATGGGTTAACCTTTCTGAGAGGTATCCCGGGCACCATCGGCGGCTCTCTCCGCATGAACGGCGGCGCCTATGGCGGCGAGACCAAGGACGTTCTGATGGCGGCGCGGGCGGTGGACAGATCGGGGACCGTGCAGGTGCTTTCCAATGCCGGCATGAAGTATTCCTACAGGCATTGCGGCGCGCCGGAGGATTTGATCTTCACCGAAGCTCTGCTGCAGGGCCGGCCCGGCAATCGCGAAGAAATCGCCGCCGCGATGGGCAAGATCACCGAAGCCCGCGAGACGACCCAGCCGGTCAAAAGCCGGACCGGCGGCTCCACCTTCAAAAATCCGCCGGGGCAGAAATCCTGGCAGCTGATCGACAAGGCCGGCATGCGCGGCTTCGCCGTGGGCCCGGCCCGGGTCTCCGAAATGCACTGTAACTTCCTGATCAACGAGGGCGGTGCCACTGCGGCCCAGATCGAGGAGCTGGGGGAGACAATTCGACGCCGCGTCAAGGAAACTTCGGGCGTCGATCTCGACTGGGAGATCAAGCGCATCGGGGTCGCGGCATGATGAAGCGCGATCCCAGGGAAACCACGGTCGCGGTGCTGATGGGCGGCTGGTCGGCGGAACGCGACGTGAGTCTCTCCTCCGGCAACGCCTGTGCCGCGGCGCTGGGCCGGGCCGGCTTCAATGTGGTGCCGGTCGATGTCAAGCGCGAGACGGTGGTGAGTGTATTGCAGGACCTCAAGCCCGATGTCGCCTTCAATGCGCTGCACGGCAAATGGGGCGAGGACGGCTGCGCCTCGGCGGTGCTCGAGACCTTGCAGTTTGCCTATACCCATTCCGGCGTGCTGGCGTCTTCGCTGGCCATGCACAAGGAAAAGTCCAAGACGCTATTCCGTGCCTCCGGCATTCCGGTGGCGGAAAGCCGTCTCGTCGATCTCGAATTCGCCGCCACCCAGCATCCCATGCCCTTGCCCTACGTGCTGAAGCCGGTGGACGAGGGCTCGAGCGTCGGCGTGCACATCGTCGACCAGAGTTCCAACGGGCCGGCGGCGATCATTCTCGAACAGCGGGCCCTCTACGGCGAAAAAGTGATGGCCGAGCGTTTCGTTCCTGGCCGCGAACTCACCTGCGCCGTAATCGGCGATGTGGCGCTCGGCGTCATCGACATCATCGCCGATTCCCGCTTCTACGATTACCGCGCCAAATATGCGCCGGGCGGTTCGCAACACATATTGCCCGCCGATATTCCGAAAGACGTATACCGCCGCTGCCAGCAATATGCGCTGGCCGCGCACCGGGCGCTGGGATGCCGGGGTGTCAGCCGCGCCGACTTTCGTTACGACGACACGCAAGGCCCCGACGGCGAACTTATTCTCCTCGAGATCAACACCCAGCCCGGCATGACCGGCACTTCGCTGGTGCCGGAACTCGCAAGCCATGCCGGGCACAGTTTCGAGGATCTTGTCACCTGGATGGTCAACGACGCTTCGGTGAACCGATGAACACAAATATTCCCCGCGCCTATACCCGCCGTCGCCATGCGGGCCCGCCGAGCTGGCTGGCGCTCGGGCAGCAAAAGCGCGTGCGCTTCGCCGCCCGGGCAGGTGCTGTCGCACTTCTCGCCGCCACGATTTTCCACGCCATCATGCTCGGGGGCTATCTCGATTCTGAGGGAAGCCCCTGGCGGCAATGGCCGGACCGCATCGCCGGCTTTGCGGGGCTGGCGGCGGACGACATCAAGATCGAGGGCCTCACCAATCATGCGCCGGAGGCGCTGCTGGCGGCGATCAATGTGAAGCCGGGCGGCTCGCTCATCGGTTTCGATGCGTTGCAGGCACGGCGCATTCTCGAAAACATCGACTGGGTGGCATCGGCCAAGGTGCAGCGGCTGTTTCCCAATCAGCTCGAAATCGCGGTCGTTGAACGCGTGCCCTTCGCGGTCTGGCAGCGCGGCAAGTCCTATTACGCCATCGACCGCAGCGGTGCCGCCATGAGCGGCGTTCCGTCAGCAACACTTGCCGGGCTGCCGCTCGTCTCGGGCGAGGGAGCGCAGACGGTGGCGGCGGAACTCGTTAACCAACTGGAAGCGGTTCCCGCCTTAAAAGCAAAGATACGTGCGGCGGCGTGGGTGGGCTTGCGCCGTTGGACGCTCTATCTCGACAATGGCGTGACGGTCCTGTTGCCGGAACACGATGTCGAGGCGGCGCTGGCGCTGGCCGGGAAACTGGATTCGACGCAAGGGCTGCTGTCGAAGGGCATTACATCGCTTGATTTGCGGCTGGCGGACCGGGTCACGGTCGCGGTTGCCGAGGTGTTGCCGGCCGAGCCCGGCGAAAAGTGAGTACGAGGGGTGGCGTAACGATG
>JANMQB010000526.1:0-2756 GCA_031370155.1 Hyphomicrobiales bacterium
GCAAGGCGGTGCTCGACGCGCTCGATGCCAGCGGGCGCAAATACCGCATCGCTTATTCGAGCTCCAATTCCAATGCGGTCAACGCCGCCGTGCAGGCGGGGCTGGCGGTCGGCGCGATGCCGGAACTCTACGTGCGCCCCGGCCTGCGGGTGCTCACCGAAAAAGACGGATTCCCGAAGCTCCGTTCCTTCGACATCGGCCTTGTGCGGAAGCCCGGGCGCCCGAGCTCGGCCATCGAAGCGCTGGCACGCCATGTCAGCGAGAGCCTCGGCAATCTGCAGACGCCGATGATGGCGGCGGAGTAGCGATGGCGATCGCGACCGCGGTCACCAGGCTTCTTGGGATCACCCACCCGATCGTGCTTGCACCGATGGGCGGAGTTGCCGGAGGCAGGCTTGCGGCGGCCGTCACGGCGGCGGGCGGCCTCGGCATTATCGGCGGCGGCTACGGCAATCCGAAGGCGGGCTACGGCGGCTTCGATTTCATGGAGCGCGAATTCCGCGCCGCCGGCAATGCCCGCGTCGGCATCGGCTACATCACCTGGTCATTGGCGCAGTTTCCGGAGCTGCTGGACCAGGCGCTGGAACGCAGGCCAGTGGCGATGTTCCTGTCCTTCGGCGATGAGGCGCAGTTCGCGCCGAGAATCAAGGCCACGGGCGCGCTGCTCATCTGCCAGATACAGGATGTGGAAGGGGCGAGGCGGGCTGCCGCCGCCGGAGCCGACATCATCGTCGCGCAGGGCACCGAGGCAGGCGGTCACGGTGCGCAGAAACGCGCCACCATGGCGCTGGTTCCCGCCGTGGTCGACGCGGTCCATCCCATTCCGGTTCTCGCCGCCGGCGGCATCGCGGACGGAAGGGGACTTGCCGCCGCACTGATGCTAGGCGCCGGCGGCGCACTCGTCGGCACGCGATTCTGGGCAACACCCGAGGCTTTGGGGCACGACAACGCCAAGGAACTGCTGACCAAATCGAGCGGCGATGCGACGCTGCGCACCCGCATATTCGACATCATACGCGAACTCGACTGGCCGCCGGGCTATTCGGGCCGAGCGCTGGCAAACGACTTTACCGCCACCTGGCATGGGCGCGAGGCGGAGCTCGCTGGCCGCGTCGGGGCGGAGAAAGAGCGATTCTGGTCCGCCGCACGGGCCGGCGATGTCAGCACCGCGGTGGTATTCGCCGGCGAAGGCGTCGATCTCATCCATGACATCAAACCTGCCGCCGATATTCTGCGCGACATTGCCGGCGAGGCCGAGGTCCTGCTGCGCAGGGCCGGTCACATCTCGTTTCAATAGGCAATGTCCTTGAATGCGCGCAGAGCCTGGGCTATCTGCAGGCGCCGATGAAGCGGCGGAGAAGCTGGTCGGCATTCAGAACGGATGTTGAGCGGATCCATCCATGATTTCGACAGCACTCAAGGACATCCTCAAGCGGGTCGAGACCTGGCCGGTGGAGGATCAGGAAGAATTGGTGGGGGCGGCGCTTCATATCGAGCAGCGGCATTCCGGTGACTTCGCGCTGACCGGCGAGGACTGGGAAATTATCGACGCGCGGCTTGAGGCGGCCCAGCTTGGCGCCATCGCCAGCGACGAGGAGTTTGCGTCAGTGTTCGGCAAATATTGCAGCGCATGCGATGGAGTAACGATGTCATGAGCGATGAACCATATCCATCACCCAATGTTAGCAGGCTCGTCCAAAGAGTTCGGAATTTGGATACGACTGAAATTGCCCGCGATTGGACGGGTAATGATAATAGCAGGCGCAACCAAACCGGTATTGTGGACTTAGGCGAAAGTCCGCTGAGACTGCGCCTCTCTTGGAAAAAAAGTCCAAAGGATTCTGTTCATCTTATTGGCGTTTATGATCTCTATCTGGAGCAGCTTAGATTAGATGGGTATGTTCGAGACGAGTCAACGACAAAAAACAAAATCAGATTGCGTTTCTATCACGCACATGACGGCCTGATTTATATTCAGGTGAATTCAAACGGACCGAAGTTACCGATTGGGTATACAGGACCATGAGCGAATTCATTCTACAGGAATTCTTTGAGTGATTCCGTCTTTCGCTGAAACGCGGCGACTTCTCCGAATGTCGTCATGCCCGACCTTGTGCCGGGCATCTTCGTCAAGTTGTAGAGAGATGGCCGGGACTTCGCCCGGCCCTAACGGGAGCGGGAATTAAATCGTCATCCCGGCGAAAGCCGGGACCCATCGTTCCTGTTGCCTGACATTCAATCATCAGGGAATTGTCAGGCGGACAAGTGGGTCCCGGCTTTCGCCGGGATGACGGATTACTTATCGAATTCAAGTGTTCTTCAATAAGCAAAATCCCTGAATACGCGTTCGATCTTGCCACCCCAGGGGCCGCGATAGAGATCGAGAAGGTTCTCGGCCGCGGTCTTTCCGGTGGCCGCCGTCTCGTCGAGCACGTCGAGGAAGGCGGCCTCGGTCTTGCCCTTGCAGCCTTGCTGCCCACGCGCCTCAAGTCCAGCGCGCGCCAGTTTCAGCGCGTCCTTGGCGATATCCTGAATCGTCCGTCCACGGAGTTTCGCCTTGAGGCCCTGGCGCGGCACGGCATCGCGAAGCGCCTGGCGTTCCGCCGCCGTCCAGTCCTTCACCATGTCCCAGGCCGCATCAAGCGGGCCCTGCTCATACAGAAGACCAACCCACAAAGCGGGCAGCGCGCAGAGCCGGCGCCACGGTCCCGAATCGGCGCCGCGCATCTCCAGATAATTCTTCAGCCGCACTTCCG
>JANMQB010000004.1:0-2405 GCA_031370155.1 Hyphomicrobiales bacterium
AACGCGGCGGGGCTTGGCGTGGCGCTTGCCATTGGCTTTGCGGTGATGGCCATGGCCTATGCGGTCGGCCCCATTTCCGGCGGCCATTTCAATCCGGCGGTGACGCTGGGCCTGGCCGCGGCAGGCCGCTTCGATCGCAAGCTGATCCTGCCCTATTGGGCAGCCCAGGTGGCAGGGGGCGTGCTGGCCGCCATCTTCTTCGCCATTGTCTACAAGCTCAAGGGCGGCGACCTGCCGCCGGGCTTTGCCTCGAATGGCTATGGCGAACATTCCGGCGGCGGCTATCCGATGATCTCGGCGCTGCTCATGGAACTGGTGCAGACGGCGCTGTTCATCTTCGTGATCGCCAGGGTGACGCGCCAGAACGGGGCCGGCAATCTGGCGCCCGTGGCCATCGGGCTCACCCTCGCGGCGCTTCACATCATGAGCATTCCGGTCGCCAATACCTCGGTCAATCCGGCCCGCTCCATCGCCACGGCGGTCATCGAAGGCGGCTGGGCGCTGCAGCAATTGTGGCTCTTCATCGTGGCGCCCCTGGCGGGCGGCGCGATCGGCGGAGCCATCGACAAGGTTCTCGGAGATAATAAGCAATAACCTCCCAGGCGTACCAAACTGGGGCGGACCGCAAGGTCCGCCCTTTTTCTTTCTCAACCACATGCCGCAAGGGATTTGACTTTCCTTGCAAAAATCCCTATCTCCCGTGGCAATTCAAGGCTCCCCGGCTTTGGCGAAGACCCCCGGGCGCCCACGATCATGAAATCGCCAGAACGGTCCCACTCTTACATGAACTTCTCCGAGCTCGGTTTGAGCGAAAAGGCCCTCGCGGCGGTTACCGCGGCGGGCTACACGATCCCGACCGCCATTCAGGCCCAGGCCATTCCGCACGTCCTGCAGCGCAAGGACGTGCTCGGCCTCGCCCAGACCGGCTCCGGCAAGACCGCCGCCTTCGTGCTGCCGATGCTGACCATGCTCGAGAAGGGCCGCGCCCGGGCCCGCATGCCGCGCACCCTGATCCTCGAGCCCACCCGCGAGCTTGCCGCCCAGGTCCAGGAAGCCTTCGAGACCCTGGGCAAGGCGCACAATCTTTCGGTCGCCCTTTTGATCGGCGGCGTCGCCTTCGAGCCGCAGGCGCTCAAGATCGACCGCGGGGCGGATGTGGTGATCGCCACCCCGGGCCGCCTCCTCGACCATTTCGGGCGCGGCGGCCTGCTCCTGACCGGAATCGAAATGCTGGTGATCGACGAGACCGACCGCATGCTCGACATGGGCTTCATTCCGGATATCGAGCGCATCTGCAAGCTCCTGCCCTTCACCCGCCAGACGCTGTTCTTCTCGGCCACCATGCCGCCGGAAATCCAGCGCCTGACCACCCAGTTCCTGCACAATCCGGTGCGCATCGAATCCGAGCGCACCAGCTCGACGGTCGAAACCATCCAACAGCACCTGGTCGCCGTGCCGCACGACGCCGCGCAGAAGCGCGATGCGCTTCGCAAACTGCTCCGGACCCAGACCAACGTGAAGAACGCCATCGTCTTCGCCAACCGCAAGACCACCGTGGCGCTCCTGGAAAAATCGCTCAAAACCCACGGCTTCAATGCCGGCGCCCTGCACGGCGACATGGACCAGTCGGCCCGCCTCAAGATGCTGCTGGCCTTCCGCAACAACGAGATCACCTATCTGTTCGCCTCGGATGTCGCGGCGCGCGGCCTCGACATTCCCGATGTCAGCCACATATTCAATTTCGACGTGCCGATCCACGCCGAGGATTACGTGCACCGCATCGGCCGCACGGCGCGCGCCGGGCGCGAGGGCCACGCCTTCACCATGGCCTGCCGCGAGGATGCGAAATATGTGAAAGCCATCGAGGCCCTGATCAAGATGGATATCGAGTGGTTCGACATCGGCACGGTCGAAGCCAGCGAGAGCGAGGCGGCAGCCCCGCGCCAGCGCCACGAGCGCCACGAACGCAAGCCGCGCCGCGAGGCGAGGCATGAGAGGTCCGCGGGCCCTGCGAAGCCGTCACAGCCCCAAGCCGAAAAACCCGCTCCTCAGCCGCGCGCCGAACGCAGCCACAAGCCGCATGCGCCGAAGTCCGAAAACCCGCCGCGCTCCCTCCCCGACGCGCCCGATCACCACGGCTTCCACAAGGACAACATGCCGGCGTTTCTCACGCGCCCGGTGAAGACGGCGTAAGCGTATTCAAGCAAAAATCAATGGATCCCGGTGCGACCTTTGAATATGTCGCGCCACCAGCCCAGCAAATACCTGCCTAATTTGTTGCCTTGACAGTTGGTCAATTCCGGCGCGGAATCTTTTTGTGCGCGGGTTCGCACGTTCAGCGTGGGAGGAAGCTATGAAAGATATGAATCGTAGGTCTACATTGGCACTTGCCCTGGCGGCGGCCG